>CAVJQJ010000274.1:0-2013 GCA_963651715.1 Anaerovoracaceae bacterium | reverse complement strand
ATTCTGATTTTCTCCTAAATTATCAGATTTTGAATTTCCACAGAATCCGTTACAGGCTCGTTTTAAGTGTTGGAGAACTTATTGTTTCCCTTGGTTATGGAGCATATGGGTCTGAATTATCTTCCCAGTCTCTTTCCTGATATGCGCCATCCACGCCCACAATCAGAGCTCTCGATGCTGAGAATAATGTTTTGAGTTGTCTATCTCAGTTTGATTTGTAGTGTGTCCTGCACATCACAATCTCAATCGTATCGCCACTTACGCGATAGACAAGCCGATTGGTTTCATCAATCCGGCGACTCCAAAACCCTTGGAACTCGTGCTTCAAAGGTTCTGGCTTACCAATGCCAGTATATGGATCGCCATGCTGCTTGTGATTACGAGCGATATCCAATAACAGTGCATTGATTCTTTTCAGCGTTTTCCTATCCTGCTGTTGCCAATAAAGATAGTCTTCCCAAGCGTAATCCGTCCAAAGCTTATTCATCTACAGATACCTCATGCAAAGAGACCTTTCCAGCCTGCAATTGGGCAAGACTCTGCCTGAGACGGTTCATATTGGTTTCACCATAGAATGGGTCTGCAGATGGTCTGAACGGAAGCGCGTTCTCGCGGACCATCTGATGCAGGAACATCCTGACAGCGGACGCCAAGTCCAATCCCATCTCACTGGCAACATGCTGAGCCTTGTCCCTGAGCGCATCATCAAGACGAATCTGAAGATTAGCCATTTTCGTTCCTTTCCATAGTATTCATAACAAACGTAATTAAAGTCATTACATATGTAATGAATGATATTAACACGAAGTATCATTGTCAATATATCAACAACATAGGCAATATCTGGTTTCCCGAAAAACGCAGACACCACGCCTGTCAGCCCATTAAATCCCTAAATTCCTACTCGTGTTGTATAAAACACAACATTTCATGCTTTTTCTGCCAGAATGCTTTCTTTTTTCGATTAATCCCTATTATTTAACTAGGGAAAGAGGTATTTTAAAAGACAGAGACAGTCACAAAACATTTTCTTCATTGTCTCTGGTTGGGAATGTCCAAAACGTCAAACAGGAACAAAACCTCTCTCTTTTTTCTCCTCAGCAAGGGCGGCTTATCCGAAAGGGTAAGTCGCTTTTGTTTTGCATGCGGGACAACTTATTGATTCCTTTGGTCATGGGCATACGGCTGTGCGCAAACTGCACCGCCCTCTCAATCACCTACCCGGCCTTTGTCCGTGCCGTTACATAATCCATGAGATGGCGGACGGCTGGTGATGCACTAGCATCTTCTGTCGCGGCGATGCCGATCTCGACATTGAAAGTGGGTTCCAGCGGCAGGACCACGACGCCGCTGCTGAAGGAGTCTGCAATCAGCTTATTGGTGGACGCCACCCCAAACCCCGCCTTGACCATTTCGTAAGCGGCATAGTTGTCGACGGTGGTGAATTTGGTATTTGGCGTGATGTGGTTCTGGCGGAACATATGGGCGTTGTCCGTCTCCTGATTCGGATAGAGTTCGATAAAGTCGACCTTTTCAAAGTCCCTGACATCAAACCGGTCCTGCGAAGCCAATGGATGGTTGACCGGCAGCACGGCAAGCAGCGGATCTTCCTTGAGCGGAATCCAGCGGTAGTTGCCCGGGCGTTTACTGACAATGCAGAGGTCCGCACGACGCTCTTCCACCGCCTGAATCAGCTCGGTGCTCGTTCCCTCAATCATTTCGACATTGATCTGCGGGTATTTCTTCTTGAACCCGGACAGTATCTCCGTGAGCCAGCCGTAATAGACATAGTAGGCCGTTCCGATGACGATTGTGCCTCGGGAGACACCCAGGATTTCACTGGCGATCTGGCGGTATCTCTCCGCATCCTGCAGGAGTGCATGGATGACCGGCAGCAGTTCTGTGCATTCCCAGAGCTGGCATCGCATCTCGGCTATGAGAAATATGAGCGAAATGCTGGTTCAAACAGCCGCAACGGCAAGACCAAGAAAACTGTCCGCACAGAAAAAGGCT
>CAVJQJ010000273.1:0-2014 GCA_963651715.1 Anaerovoracaceae bacterium | reverse complement strand
AAGAAACAGAACAATAAAAAAGAGGCTGTAGTCCAGAAAACTTCCACACAAGAATCCAATGTTGTAGAAGTTGTTTCTACCCCAGAAAATCAGTCACCGGAATCGCAGGCTGAAGAAACGCCACGTCGTAGATCACGTCGGACACGTACACGAAACCGGCATGATAATAATCCTGAAACCATGGATACTCAGACAACAGAGCAGGTTTTTCAACAGGATCATAGAGATATCAATGAGCCTGTACAGATTGAAGTATCGAAACAGGACAATGAAGAATCTGTAGAAGCAGCAAAACCTGCTCGCGAAAACAATCGTAGATCCCGTTCCAGACGTAACCGATACAATCAGCAGGAGCAGTTCTCTACTGATTCTGAACAGAAAACTGAAACGGTGCAACCTGTTGATGCAGTGTTATCTGAACAGGAATCAGCGGTACAGGTTGCAGCAACGACAGAACAGACATTGGTAGAAACATCTCAGCAGATTACGCCTGTTCAGGAAGTTACTCAGATTATTTCATCAGAGACAGTTTCTGCAGAAACTGTTCAGAAGAACGATATTGCTGATGAACAAGCAACTAAAGAAGCTGTAGCGCCGATTGAAGAAATCTCTCGGCAGCCATCTGCTGTTCAGGAAACAGTTATAGAACCTGCAGTAGATATTCCTGAACCACAGGTTCAGCAGGTCAAGCCTGAAGTTCAAAGTGTTGTCCAAACAGACGCTGTAGCAGATCTTGAAAAGATCCTTCAATCTGCAGGTCTGACCATGGCATCAACGAATCCTGAAAAAATGAAGAAAGTTCAGCAGGCTCAACAGGAAACTGAGCCTGCTCCACAACCTTTAGGACGGAAACGTAAGAAGTCCGTCATTGTTGATGAGGGACCGCTTATTCAGGTAAATACCAATCCAGAACATTTACCTCAATAACCGTCCATTAAAAAACCGCGTTTGAAAAAATGCGGTTTTTTAAACTAAAGCCATTTCATGAAAAATGCCCAATCAGAATACAGACAAAACAGGCAACAATAGCACATTGCAAGATGTGGGCGTTATTCTGAATTCTGCCGGAAAACACAATTCTCTGATTTTTGATCGGTTGAACCGCCCTCTAAAAGATCTGAGAATTTCTATTACAGACCGATGTAATTTCCGTTGTCTCTATTGCATGCCTAAGCAGGTCTTTGGCAAGGATTTTAGATTCATCCAGCATAGTGACATGCTTTCCTTTGAGGAAATCTCAAGAGTTGCCCAATGCTTTGTTAATCTTGGTATTTCAAAGATCCGCCTTACAGGTGGGGAACCCCTGCTCCGAAGAAATATAGAACGTCTTGTATCTTATCTTAGTCAAATAAGGAATTCAGATGGAAATCTGATTGATTTAACCCTTACAACCAACGGATCTGTCCTTTCCCAGAAAGCCAGAACACTGTTTGGTGCTGGACTAAAAAGAATCACAATCTCACTGGATGCAATCGATGATGCCATTTTCCGAAAAATCAACGATGTGGATTTTCCTGTCAGCAGAGTCCTAAAAGCCATTGAAAAAGCTGTTGAGACAGGGTTTTCTCCAGTCAAGGTCAATGCAGTTATCAGGAAAGGCATCAATGAAAACCAGATTCTTCCATTGGTCAGGCATTTCAGAAATTCTTCCGTCATTTTACGATTCATCGAATACATGGATGTGGGCTCAAGCAATCTTTGGATGGATAGCCTGATAACGCCATCTATTGAGATACAGAAAATCATCAACAGCGAATACCCTATTGAACAATTGCCGCCAAACTATCCTGGCGAAACAGCTCAGCGATGGAAATACAGGGATGAAAAAGGTGAGATAGGCATCATTGCAAGTATTACGGAACCGTTCTGCCGCGAATGCACACGTTTAAGATTATCAACTGATGGAAAACTCTACCCATGTCTTTTCTCCAATCAGGGGTTTGATCTGAAAACACTGCTCCGATCGGAACAGACAGACAGACAACTGATGAAAGCGATCGCAGCATACTGGAAT
>CAVJQJ010000272.1:0-2021 GCA_963651715.1 Anaerovoracaceae bacterium | reverse complement strand
CTACAGCATCAGTTCCATCTAGGGCAAGAATTCCCATTGAATCCAACGATGAGATAAATCCTGATAAATCTTTATATTTACCTGCTGACATGTATCAACCTTTTATGAGAATAAGGAAAAAGTTCTCTGTTTAGAGTATATTCTCTGCATATTATATCTGAGAGTCTGATTAGGACCATTTCGCAAACCATGGCAACCAATAGAAAGAAAAAAAACAATAACCGCCTTTATATCTTTGCTGGAATAGGAGGAGTAATTGCAATTCTCCTGATTTCTTTCATCTGTTGGATTTTTATGCCGGTGTTTTCAAAAGGACGTGCAGTCCGCTTTGAGGTGCAAGCAGCAGATTCCGTTTCCGACGTTGCTGCAAAAATGAATGCTAGCGGTGACAATATCAATGAAACGCTTTTTTCTCTCCTTATGACAGTTGCCGGTAGAAGTTCTAATTTCAAATCAGGCCCGTATGATATCCGAGCGGGGGAATCTCCATATCGATTAATGCAGAAACTTGCAAACGGAATCTATGCACAGGAAGGTGTAACTGTTATTGAAGGGTGGACATTTAAACAGATGCGAAACGCGATTGATTCTCATCCGGCATTGAAGCATGATACTGCCGGATTGTCAGATCAGGAACTGTTTCAGAAATTGGGACTTAATTATGCCAATGGAGAAGGCCTGTTCTATCCTGATACATACCAGTTCGTACAGGGGACTTCTGATATCAAGATTTACCAGCTTGCGCAGCGCAGTATGATGTCAAAACTCAATAAGTTATGGGAAAACCGTGCTGTCAATCTTCCATATAAGACAGTCTATGATGGTCTGATTATGGCTTCCATTGTTGAAAAGGAATCCAGCAAGAAGAGCGACCGTGGGATGATTGCCGGCGTTTTCATCAATCGGTTGAAACGTGATATGAAACTGCAGACGGATCCTACAGTAATCTATGGTATGGGGAGTCGGTATGAAGGGAAAATCCATAGATCAGACCTGTTGCGTGATACACCATATAATACCTATACAAGGAAAGGACTGCCTCCAACACCAATTGCACTCCCTGGGATGTCTTCTCTCGAGGCTGCATTCAATCCGACAGAGACTGACGCACTGTATTTTGTTTCCAGAGGAGATGGTACAAGCCAATTCTCAAACAATCTTGATGATCACAACAGGGCTGTTGAACAATACATTCTTAAAAAATGAAGAAATCTGAAAAAGGGCGTTTCATAACATTTGAAGGCATTGATGGTGCAGGAAAATCAACGCATATTTCTTACGTCAGCGATTTTCTGTCAAAGGCGGGTATCAAGAATATCGTTACCCGTGAGCCAGGTGGTACAGCGTTAGGAGAAAAGTTAAGGGATATTCTGCTGCATCAGAATATGCGTGTAGCGACAGAGGCACTCCTTATGTTTGCTGCCCGTCAGGAACATCTTGAACAGGTCATTCTTCCTGCGTTAAACAACGGAACGTGGGTAATATCAGACCGTTTTTCCGATGCATCATTTGCTTATCAAGGATATGGAAAAGGATTATCCCTGAAGAAATTGGAACAGTTGGAAAATTGGGTTCAGGAAGATTTCCAGCCTGATCTGACCCTTCTTTTTGATCTTCCCCCCAAGATTGCGGAAGAACGCAGGATAAATAGTCATGAAATGGACAGGTTCGAACAGGAAAAAGAGGATTTTTTCAAACGTGTCAAAACAGGTTATCTGGAGCGTGCGAAAGATCATCTTTACCGTTTTCATATCATTGATGGATCAAGACGGATTGATGAAATCCAGAGCCAGATTGCTTCAATTATTAAAAAAATGATCTCTCTCGATTAATTGGATTCTTCAAGATTATGCAAAATATCGATTCAGGTATTTATCCATGGCATAAAAAGAATTGGCAGACGCTTCAAGGTATGGGGAATAAAATTCCTCATGCATTGCTCTTGCATGGTCCGGAAGGGACTGGCATTGTCGATTTCGCCAATTCTTTCGCAAAATCCCTGCTTTGTGAACATCGAAAAG
>CAVJQJ010000271.1:0-2029 GCA_963651715.1 Anaerovoracaceae bacterium | reverse complement strand
GATTTTCTCCTAAATTATCAGATTTTGAATTTCCACAGAATCCGTTACAGTCTCGTACGACGACGTAGCATCGGAGGGAAAGATGGCTTATACCATTGAATTTCAGTCATAATTTCATCTGTGATATCCGATTTGGCGTTGTATCCCAATGTCTCGTCAGTCGGTATAACCGTTGTAACATCAGGATGCACAGTCAGCCAAGTGTGCACTGCCTGAGCAATCAGTTTCTTGATTTCTTCATCAAGCTTGCGCTGGTAGATAATCTCCTGCTGCTGGTAAGTCGCCTGAGCCTGTGCAATTGCTCTTACCGCTTCTGGTGTATCCAACCTGCCTTCATATTGTTTCTTGATATCATCCACATTACGTTGAAGAATATTCTTCAACGTTCGAAGATGCTGGGTTGCGGCTTTTCCTGGTAACGATTTTTCTGCCACAGCCTCAACGTCAAGAATGGCAACAGGTCCTTTTTTAGACTGACATTTTTTCCATGCCAGATAGCCTGCGATAGGAAGCAATGCAGCAGCAACAGTAAGAGAAATAATCCAACCTTTTCGATCCATTTTTCTAAACCCTTTCAAGCTAATCTAATAGGTTTCAGGTTATGAAAGATTTTTGTCAAAAGGCATAAAGCCGATTCACATAAACTTATCCCATTATATATGGGCATACTGTTTTTTGTCGGTTCATATCGCCTTTACAGACACTATTGTTGTTTTGCAAATCAGATTTCCTGTTTTGCGGTCAGATCATCAATTTTTGCGTTTGATGCCTTAACAAGATTGTCTGGAGAAAGTTCCAATTGCAAACCCCGTACACCTGCACTGACAAATACCCTGTCGAAATCCCGAACAGTGTTGTGAATATATGTCGGAAAGCGTTTTTTCATGCCAATCGGGGAGCATCCTCCCCTGATATATCCAGTGAGCGGAAACAGTTCTTTTACAGAAATCAATTCGCAACGTTTATTTCCAGAAACTTTTGCGGCTTTCTTGAGATCTATTTCATGATCTCCAGGAACGACGCAGACCAAATGGCCGGTCTTATCACCGTTCAATACCAATGTTTTGAATATCTGCTTGATATTCTGGTTCAATGTCTGTGCAATGTGAATTGCTGACAGGTCGTTTTCATCGACCTCGTACGGGATAAGTCGGTATGGAATTTTTGATTTATCCAACATACGCGCAGCATTGGTTTTAGCTAGTTTTTCCTTCATAGTTCTCTCTATATGCGGACAAATTCCAAAGCTTCAAGGAGAAGGTTGGGATTGCCCTGTGACAGTTTTTGGGAATCTGAAAGTATCTGGCGGAATTTCCGGGCCCCTGGCAAACCAGTCATAAGACCAAGCATATGCCGTGTCATGCTATTCATTTTCAGTCCTTTTGCGCCAAACAATCCAAGCTGCTTTTCAATGTATGGCATCATAGATTCAATGATCTCACTCCGATTTTTTTGAGTGGTGCTGTCAGCATAAAATCGGCTATCCACATCCGCAAGTATCCAAGGTGTGTGGTATGCCGCGCGTCCAATCATCACGCCATCCACATGTTCTAGATGTCCTGCAATTTCTTCTGCGTTTTCTATGCCACCATTGATAATGATTTCCAAATCTGGGAAATCCCGCTTTAACTGATAGACCGTCTCATAGCGAAGAGGCGGAATACTTCTATTGTCTTTTGGCGAGAGTCCTTTCAAGATTGCATTACGGGCATGAACAATAAATATCCGACACCCTATCTCAGCGATTTCCCCAATAAAATCACGCACAAAACTGTATGTTGTCACATCATCAATTCCAATCCTGTTTTTTACAGAAACATCGATTGAAACGCTGTCTTGGATGGATTTGATGCAGTTGGCAACCAGCGTTGATTCTTTCATCAGGCATGCACCGAAAGCTCCCTTCTGCACACGTTCCGATGGACAGCCACAATTAAGGTTGATTTCATCGTAGCCCCATTTTTCACCAATCTTTGCACATTTTGCCAGGTCATCAGGCTCACTTCCTCCAAGTTGGAGTGCCACAGGA
>CAVJQJ010000270.1:0-2044 GCA_963651715.1 Anaerovoracaceae bacterium | reverse complement strand
GTTCCTGCTTAAAGATTCAAAGATTATCTGGTTTGATTTGGATGGCAATGAAATCAGTGTATCGACAGGCTCAATAACGCATGCAGATCCCCCTCCTGGACCAGAAGTATTAAGAACCAATGATGCTCCAAAGAATAAACAGCATGTGCTTCTCATTGATACAAATGTTGATGAGGTAAAGTCAGAAAAAGACAAGAACCGTAAGCAGGAAACAGAAGCAGCTAAAGCGATACTGCCAAAATCTCTTAGATCGGGAATCACTCTTTATGAACACCAGCTTAAGGGGTTAGCTTGGCTGCAATCCTTGTATGCAGACAGGCGGTCTGGGTGCATCCTTGCGGATGATATGGGGCTGGGGAAGACAATTCAGCTGCTGTCGTTCATCGTCCAACATTACGAAGTCGCTCCTCAAGAAAATCAGAAACCAGTTCTTATTCTGGCGCCTGTTTCCCTGTTGCAAAACTGGCAGAACGAATTGGAACATTTCTTTGTTGATGCTCCAGTGAAATTGCAGGTCCTTCATGAGGATGGCTTGAAAGACGTTCGCTATTCAAGGGATGATCTTAGAGTTCAGAACCTTGCTGAAAGAGGACTGTACAACGTCCTAAAGATGGCTGGCGTTTCGGAAATATTGTCCTGACAACCTACGATACCTTGAGGTCTTATCAGTTCTCTCTTGCTCGAGAAAAATGGTTTTGTGTTATCTGCGATGAAGCCCAGAGAGTCAAGAATCCATCTGCTATGGTTACTCAGGCGGTTAAAGCTGTTGGGTCACAGTCAGATTTTTGTATCGCATGTACCGGGACTCCAGTTGAGAACTGTCTTGCTGATTTGTGGTGTCTCTTTGATTTTGTAAATCCAGGATTCCTTGGATCCTTGAACAAGGATTTTGGACCTCACTATCAACGTCCTATCGAACAGAAACGTGATGGGTACGAAGATATCAGCGGTGAGTTGAAGAAGAAAATTGACCCATTTGTGTTAAGACGCTTAAAAGAAGACGTAGCAAAAGATTTGCCTCCCAAGGAAGAATCCAGCCCTGAAATCAGGATGAATGATTGTCAGAAAAAACTCTATCAGGAGGCCATCAGCAGTTACAAACATAGTCTGAAAAATGCGGAAGAAATGGGGGTAAGAACAAATCCCGTTCTGACATTACTTCGTGATCTGCGTATGATTTGCGCAATTCCTGACCCAGACTCGATTGGAACTGATTCCTCTGATTCACCTAAAATGATCTGGCTTAAGCAAAAGCTTCAGGAAATCCAGGCAAAAGACGAAAAAGTTATCGTGTTCACTGAATTCCGGAATGTTCAGCGTGCCATAAAACTGATGATCAAGAGATGTTTCAATCTTGATGCAACCATCATTAATGGTGATACAAGTACTACTGCAAAGAAGGGGATTACGCGCCAGGAGCTCATTGATGAATTCCAGAACAAACCGGGTTTCAATGTCATTATCCTTTCTACAACAGCAGTAGGTTTTGGCGTCAATATCCAGCAGGCTAACCATGTGATTCACTTTACCAGAAGCTGGAATCCAGCCAAGGAGGATCAGGCAACTGACCGGGCGTACAGAATAGGACAGAAGAAAACCGTTTACGTGTACTACCCAACAATTGTTGCAAAGGAATACAGGACATTTGAAGCTAATATCGATGCATTGCTGAGACGTAAACGCGAATTGGCAAAAGATATGCTCGCAGTCGACCGTGAGATTACTGCTAATGAGTTAGTAACATCTATAGAAATGACAACTGTCTGAATTTTTGAGTCGAAGTTGTTGGAGACTGCGGACATTTGTCAGAAATCGTGAAAATTCTTTCGTTCCAGTCGTGTTGTATTATCCATGCTCCCTTGTGGACACTCGCTGCCTGCATAAGGTATTCTTGCGAGCTGTATTCTTAACAAGAACCTGACTCATGACCACATTCATTATCGGTGACGTTCACGGGTGTCTGGAACAGCTTGACCAGTTGCTGGCAATCATCGACAGAGAAGATCCAAACGCGCTGCTGCTGTTCACCGGGGACATCATCAAC
>CAVJQJ010000269.1:0-2047 GCA_963651715.1 Anaerovoracaceae bacterium | reverse complement strand
ATTCTTAATGCGGCGAAAATAATGGATGCGGAGACCTTTATCGTTGCAACAGATAAAGGGATTTTCCACAAGATGCAGCAGATTCCAGGAAAAACGTTCATTGAAGCCCCCACGGCAGGGAATGGTGCAACCTGCAAAAGCTGTGCACAATGTCCATGGATGGCCATGAGTTCCTTGGAAAATCTGGCTAATGTCCTGGAAACAGAATCAAATGAGATTTTTGTTGAAGAAGACATTCGCATCAAGGCGAGGGTCTGCATTGAAAGGATGTTGGATTTTTCAGCAAAACAGAAAGCCAAAAAAACAAAGGAACAGGAATTAACTGCAGGAATGGGGTGTGCATGACGGAATTCGACTCTTTGCCGACCGAGAAACTGGCTAAGGAAATCATGGCCAATGTCCAAATGGCTCTTGCCGAAGATGTTGGAACAGGTGATGTAACAGCTTCGCTTTTAAAAGCAGATACTATGGCAGTGGCACGTGTTATCGTTCGTGAGGATGCTGTTTTGTGTGGCATTCCGTGGTTCGATGCTGTGCTGTCAGAAGTCGATAGCCGTCTGGATGTGGTGTGGTCATATGAAGAAGGTGACTTGATGCAGAAGGATAGTGAGGTCTGTCGAATTACAGGACCAGCCCGCTCCATTCTGACTGCAGAAAGAACAGCATTGAATTTCCTGCAACTTCTGTCCGGTGTTGCTTCTGCAACGCGGGAATATGTTGATATGGTTCAGGGAACAGATGCGGGAATTTATGACACCAGAAAAACGATTCCTGGTCTAAGACTGGCGCAGAAGTATGCTGTCAGGGTTGGTGGTGGAAATAACCAACGCTTGGCGCTTTACGATGCGATTCTCATTAAAGAAAATCATATTGCAGCATCAGGGGGCATTGTCAATGCACTGGCTGCGGCCAAAAATAAGGGAGTACCTGTGCAGGTTGAGGTTGAGACGATTGAACAGTTGCTTGAAGCACTTGCCAGTGGTGCAAAATCTATTTTGCTGGACAATTTTTCTCTGGAACAGATGAGAGAGGCTGTTTCAATTATTAAGGATGGTAAATTTGATGCGGTGCTTGAGGCATCGGGTGGTGTTAATCGTGAAACGGTCAGTGCAATTGCGCAGACGGGGGTACACCGTATTTCCATTGGTGGGTTGACCAAGTTTGTAAAAGCAACAGATTTCTCACTCAGGATTATCGGATAAATAAAACCTGACTTTTAAGGCAGGCATATAGAGGTAAAAAGATGGCAAATAATGAAGCAACATTAAAGAAAATTGCATTGACCAAGGTTCGTGTTGGAAACGCATTGATGGAATATGCGAAGAATCTGGAATTATTGAAAGATTCTATTGATTGGAAGGATCTGACTGGATATCTGACGATTTGGAATGAGGAATTCACTTCTCCGGCAGAGGCTGTGGACAAGGAAAAACAGCTGTTCAACATTGCTATTTTGATTGGCAATCTTGATATTCAGTTGGATATTCTGCGTTCAAAGAATGGCTGGAAAAAATTGGATTCTGCAGAGACTGTTGCTTTGCCTCCTGAATTGGAACAGATCAAGCAGACGCTTGCTGCGGTCTAAGCCGAAAATTGGGCGGTTTCTCGCACTTGATGGTTGGATGTTCTGATGAGTGTTCGTGTTCAGTTTGAGGATTTTGATATTGCACGAGAAGTGCAGATGTTGCGGAGAGATCATCCTGCAACAGGGGCTGTTGTGACCTTTATTGGAACTGTCAGGGATATGCAGGATAAAGATTCCGTATTTTCTATGCATCTTGAACATTATCCAGGTATGACAGAAAAAGTCCTTGGCGTGATTGAGCAGGAAGCTAGGTTGCGTTGGGATGTTGAGGCGGTTTCTGTCATTCATCGTGTTGGAAAACTGCAGCCATCAGATCAGATTGTTTTGGTGATTATTTGTTCTAGGCATCGGCGGGAAGCCTTTCAGGCATGCGAGTATGTCATGGATATGTTGAAAACAAAGGCTCCTTTCTGGAAGAAAGAGGAAATGGCATCTGGCAAGCGGTGGGTTGAGATCAAAGAG
>CAVJQJ010000268.1:0-2053 GCA_963651715.1 Anaerovoracaceae bacterium | reverse complement strand
GTGTGCTGGCAAAGACATCACCGGCAAAGCACCTAAACGAATCAAGGCAAAGAAGATGATGTAAAAAGAATAATGATTCGGTAACTGCACAATGGCTTTGTCACCTGGACGCAGTCCTGTTTGATACAAATTTTCAGCGCATTCCTTAACCAGACGGTTGAATCTCTGATAAGAAATCTGCTGTCCTTCAGAATAAATGGCGATCTGCTCAGGATATTTTTCTGCGGATTCTTGTAAAAAATCACTCAGATTCTGTCCAATCCAATATCCTTTCTGCCGGTACAGCCGTGCGAATTCTTCAGGATATGCCACGGCACCTGATAAATAATGATTTTGCATTTTTTTCCTTGCTTTAAACTTGGTCTGTCGATAGACCCAGACCATCTAATATGGTTCTAAACTTTGCAGCGGTTTCTAAACGCTCTGCATTGGGGTCTGAAGAGGAGACAATACCAGCACCGGCAAACAGGCGTGCCCTGCTTCCCTGTATACGGGCACAACGTACTGTCACAGACCACTCACCATCCCCTTGCGCATTGGCCCATCCCATCGTCCCTGCAAAAAGCTCACGATTGAAACTTTCAATGTTTGAAATTTTTTCACGTGCAAGTGCTGTCGGTTGCCCACAAATCGCAGGTGTCGGATGCAATTTTTCAACCAGATCCAGCACATGCATATCCTGTTTCAGCTCTCCTTCAATGAAGCTCGCTAAATGCCAAAGTTGTTTGGTGCTGATTAATTTTGGTGTTTTGGGTATTTTAAGCGACTTGCATAAAGGTGATAAAATATCTGCAATCATTTCAATAACTAAAGCATGTTCATAATGATCTTTGGCAGATTTTAATAACATTTGTGCATTGCTTTGATCCTGAATCGGATCTGTGCTGCGTGCCAATGTACCTGCTACAGGTCGACTCTGAATTTTTCTGCCCTGTTTTGCGATCAACTGTTCAGGGCTTGCACCGACAAACCAGCCGTTTTGTGAAGCCTGTGTGGCCACGGCATAACTATAACCATTCGGATTATATTTGGCCAAATTATAAAACAAATGCGAAATATCAAGCGGTTCTGCAAAATTTAATTCCAGACTTCGAGCCAAAACTACCTTATTTAATTCGGTAAGTTTCAGGTCTTGAACCAGCGAATGTACCTGTTGCTGAAATTGTTCTGGGCTTGGAATATATCGGGTATCTCGAGGCTTGATTTCAGACAGTTTGTAATCTGGATTCAGATAAAGCACGTTTTGATAGATGTCACTCTGCTGCATCAGCATCAGCTGTAAATCTTGGACATGCTGGAAAGGAATTCCACCCATGAGGGTCGCATCTTTGTATCCGTCCTTGATCGCTTGATCCAACTGCTTTTTGGCACGAGTTAAAGCTTCTGCCATGTTATGACAATGCTGTGTATCGATATCAGCAATTTTATTCTCACCCTTGAGTACATACTCAGGTGTGGTAAAGATAAATCCGGACTCTTGCTCACATCTGAAAACCTCTTCGGCTAAAGCCATGTACATTTCTGTATGGTTTTCTTTATGAATCAGATAGGGAATTTGTATAGACATACGGGTTATCCTTGTCTTGTTATTATTGAAATCTGGTTTTACACCCCTAAGGTTGCACCACCATCAATCACCAGTTCCTGCATGGTCATTTGCGAAGACTGGTCAGAAAGTAGGAAATAGACAGCCTCGGCGATATCTTCGGGTTGAGCCAATTTTTTCAGAGGAATACCAGTACGGAATTGAGACAGGTCACCATTGAGGACGCTAGCAGGCGGCTGGTCATCAGTCCAAAGCTGCTTTTGCATCTGGGTCAGCGTTGAACCTGGAGAGACAATATTCACGCGGACATTGTAAGCAGCAACTTCCAGACCTAGATTTCTGCAAAAATGGCTGAGCGCAGCTTTTGTGGTGGCATAGAGTCCGAGTTGGGTTCTAGGCATACGGGCACTGTTTGAACTGACAGTAACAATGCTGCCTCTGCCTTTTTGCACCAAATGTTTTGCAACGACTTGGCTGATGAGAATTGGACCTTGTACATTCACTGCC
>CAVJQJ010000267.1:0-2139 GCA_963651715.1 Anaerovoracaceae bacterium | reverse complement strand
GTTTTGTACAGCAGACACAGGCTAAAGCCTACTTTTGTGCAGATACAGGGGCACAGAAATTTGATTACCGGCAGTTGGCCCGAAAACTGAAAACCTTACACAGTTGTCTGGAACATATTTTTGTCTTAGGCGAATCACAGGAATTCAATGACGTTTCTGCACTGTTAGTCTCTCCTCAGCAAGTTTTACAGCCATCTTTATATTCCGCAAGCACTGCAGATCAGGTCGCTTTTTTACAGCTGTCCGGTGGGAGTACTGGGGTTCCAAAGCTGATCCCACGTACCCATGATGATTATCTGTATAGCGTTCGAGAAAGCAGCAAGATTTGTCATCTGGATGCAACATCTAGACTGCTCATGGTCTTACCCGCAGCACATAACTTTTCGATGAGTTCTGCCGGTGCATTAGGCATTTTTTACAGCGGTGGCGCAGTGGTCCTGGGTAGTGATCCGAGTCCGGAGAAAGCCTTTGAGCTGATCCGTAAATATCAGGTCACTGATGTCTGTCTTGTACCAGCCTTGGTCCGTCCATGGATGGATAAAGCCGCAAAAGATCAGGACGATATTTTATCCACGCTCAGATGTTTGCAAGTTGGTGGAGCACGCTTGCCAGATGTAGTGGCTTTGCGTCTGATGGATGAATTCCAAGTGAAATTGCAGCAAGTCTTTGGTATGGCTGAAGGTTTGGTTAACTACACCCGTTTTGACATGAGCAAGGAACAGATTGTTCATACGCAAGGACAGAAAATCTCTGTAGACGATGAAATCCTGATTGTGAATGATGAGGACCAACCAGTGCCGCTTGGAGAAGTGGGGCATCTGTTAACCCGTGGTCCATATACCATTCGAGGTTACTATAATGCGCCCGACCACAATCAACGCGCATTTACTCCGGAGGGTTTCTATAGAACAGGCGATCTGGTACGTCTACGCGAAGATGGCTGTATTGTGGTCGAAGGACGCGCCAAGGATCAGATCAATCGTGGTGGTGAAAAAATTGCCACTGAAGAAGTCGAGCAAGCACTGATGACACATCCTCAGGTCAAACTAGTCGCACTGGTTGCTATGCCAGACGATGTACTGGGAGAAAAGAGTTGTGCATTTATCTTATGGCAGATGCAGCCTGATGACCCAAGTGAAGTGAGGCGTACATTATTGTTAAAACGGCATTTACAAGAATTCGGTTTAGCAACTTACAAGATACCTGACCGGATCGAATTTCTAGATCAGTTTCCTTACACCGCATTTGGCAAGATTGATAAAAAATTACTACTGAAAAAACTCGATATACAACAGGTGAGTTAAACGGATTAAAATATGAGTATTCCTAAAATTGCATCTTATCAGATGCCAAAATATGACATATATCCACTGAATAAAACCAACTGGCGCTTGGATCCTGAAAATTCGGTCCTGTTGGTGCATGACATGCAGCAATATTTTCTGGATTTTTATGATACCAAAGCGGCGCCAATCCCAACCCTGATTGAGCATAGCAAACAGTTAATTAGCACTGCCCGGACACTCGATATTCCTGTGGTCTATACCGCCCAGTCAGGCGATCAAAGTCCTGAACACCGGCAACTCTTAACAGATTTCTGGGGGACAGGCTTAAGAGCAGACCCTGCTATTACCAAAATTCATGATGAACTCCAGCCCGCGTCTCAAGATATTGTACTGGAAAAGTGGCGCTACAGTGCATTCAAGTTTTCTAATCTGGAAGAACGTATGATTTCTTGGAAACGCAAGCAGCTGGTGATTTGTGGTGTGTATGCCCACATCGGCTGTTTAATGAGTGCAGCAGAAGCCTTTATGCTAAATATTCAACCATTTATGGTTTCAGATGCACTCGCAGATTTTAGTCTGGAAGAGCATGAAATGGCATTGAAATATGGCAGCACACGTTGTGCCCAAATCATGTCAACCCATCAGATTATTCAACAGTGGACAAACAAATAAATGAATAACTTAACTGAACAACAGCAGCTACTTTCCAGAGAATCCATCCTCCAGCAGCTTAGCCAAGAACTGGAAATTCCTGCTGAAGACATTCCAATGGATGATGATTTACTCATGTTGGGCTTAGACTCGGTGCGATTAATGACTTTGGTGGGTATCTGGCAAAGTCAAGGCAGCAAGG
>CAVJQJ010000266.1:0-2148 GCA_963651715.1 Anaerovoracaceae bacterium | reverse complement strand
TGTAAGCTTTTTGGAACCCCCAGCTTAGCTGGGGGTTTTCTTATGACAAAAAGGCTGATTTCAACAGAAATCAGCCTTTTTTGCGTATATCGAAATATCTGACGGGTCTCAGCTTCTTCTATAATGTCCACTGCTTAAAGTGATTTTCCAACAACGAAAGGATGACCATGAGTCGATTTAAACGTATTCCACTTGAACATGCGCCACGATTAATCAATCATGGTCCCACTATTCTGGTCACATCTCGAAGCAAAGACAACAAAAAGCACAATGTTATGACAGCGGCCTGGTCAACTCCTGTTGAATTTGAACCTCCTCGGCTGCTTGTGCTAATCAATAAAGAGTCCCTGACCCGAAAACTTATCATGGAAAGCGGTGTGTTCGCTGTTTGTGTCCCAACTGCTTCATTCGTTGATCAAACTTATGCTGTTGGCAGCACAACTGGACAGGAAATCGACAAATTCCAGCGATTTAATATTGCCCGTATTCAAAGTCCCGAGCTTGATATACCTGTTATTGAAGATGGCTGTGTCGCATGGCTTGAATGTCGATTGATTCCAGAAGAAAGCGTTCAAGAAAAATACGATACATTCTTTGGCGAAATTCTTTCAGCCAGTGCTGATCCTACGATTTTTTACAATGGACGTTACCATTTTACTGATGCAAACAAATCTTCCCATACTATTCATCATCTAGGTGGAGGAAATTTTGTTCTCAGCAATGATTTGATTGCTGCAAAAGAACTCTGATGTCACGATAGCCAAAGCAGTAGCATGGAAACAAAAACATCATCTGCCTTAGGGTATTTTTTTGCCTTGGCGGCTACTGTCTTATGGAGCACAGTTTTTCCTCTGGTCAGAATCTTTCCCCCAGATCTTTCTTCCTTGGAAATCTCTTTCTGGCGATGGGCGTTTACCCTCATCGCCCTGTTGCCTTTTGTTCTATCAGAGCTGAAAAAAAACTGGAGACTCACCCTTGCGAATTGGAAATGGCTCGCCCCAGCAGGCATTTTGGGATTTTCCGGTTATAGTCTCTTGATGTTTGAGGCTGGACATACAACAAACGCAACCAATATGTCACTGTTTGCTGCAACAGCACCAATATCCATGGCTTTGCTCTCAAGGGTTTTTCTGAAAGAAAGGATTTCACGTACCCAGGTTGTGGGGCTTGCCATTGCTGTTTTTGGTGTCATCGTTTTGGTACTGCACGGAGATTTCACTCTGCTTTCCCAGATGACATTCACTATTGGGGATATCTGGATGCTGACAGCCGCTTTCCTTTTCGCGGTCTACAGTATCTTAATCCGTAATCGACAAGCACAACTCCCCCAGAATTTATGTATGGCAAGTATGCTGATATTTGGCGTTTCATCATTGACTGCCCCGATGTTTCCTGTTCTGATCAGTCCAACGTATCGGTTACCTGAAACGAATATCCTGCTGATTCTGTTGTATATAGCGGTTGTGCCAACACTCATTGGATATATGTTCTGGAACAGATCTGTCGAACATATCGGTGCAGCTCGAGCTGGCATTGTGTATTACAGCATTCCTCTCTTCAGCAGCATTGAAGCTGTTTTCCTGCTTGGTGAAACAATTCAGGTTTCTCAGATGATTGGGGGAACTCTCATCATTGGTGGCATTCTTCTATCTTCATTGAACGTCATCAAACAGATAATGAGGAAATGACCATCATCGTCTCTTAAAGCGATTTTCCGCGGAACAGGCAATGAAAGAGGCTTTTTCTGAACCTAAAGTATAAAGCTCATCGAGAAACGCTTTTTCTTCGGACAGGATTTCCTCTGGAATTTCTTTCCACCAATGTTTATTGGCTCCACCAGAACCATCCTGCCAACGATATCCCCGCCCTTTCAGACTATCTTTCGCTTCAAAGGGGGCGCCGAATGCCCTGACAATTATGCTGTTCTTCTCAACATTCGCCAATAAATTTGCAAAAATATCTGGCCGTTTATGCAAAAACCACACCAAGGCCAAACAATCGATTGAGGCGCGATGAGCTTCATAGAAATAACCGATGCCGAAAAGAAGTTCTTCTTGTCTATGGTTTGAAATGCCAAACTGATTCCAGTCAATTCCCTTTAAGGAACATGCCCATCTCTTTGATTCAAAACCTGGAAAACGTTTCTCA
>CAVJQJ010000265.1:0-2202 GCA_963651715.1 Anaerovoracaceae bacterium | reverse complement strand
CCGTAAATACAACATACCGGTTGACAGGATGATCTTCAGGCCAAAGCGACGCTATCAATGATACCAATGAGGCTGCATCATATGCCCCCCCATTTACCCCATCTATGCCTCTGAAATCCGTATCACAGAACTGGCAGATTGTATATGGACGGTCGATTTCTCTGCCTGACCATAGATTGCAGCCGGTAAAACGGCAGAAAACCGCAGGTCTGCCACATCGTGCCCCTTCTCCCTGTAATGTATAAAAAATTTCTTTTACACGATACATAACAGTCTTATCTCAACAGTCCACTTAAAAAAACAGCCCTGGATTTCCAAGGCTGCCATATTACCTGTGGAACAGATTATTCCCACTCAATTGTTGCCGGCGGTTTTCCTGAAATGTCATATACCACCCGATTGACCCCTCTTACCTCATTGATGATACGATTGGAAACCTTCCCAAGCAATTCATGAGGAAGATGCGCCCACTGTGCTGTCATAAAGTCCTGGGTCTGAACGGCCCTGAGTGCAACAACATACTCATAGGTTCTTCCATCCCCCATGACTCCAACAGATTTCACTGGCAGGAAAACAGAAAACGCCTGACTTGTCGCATCATACCAGCTGATAGGTTCACCCTTGTCGGAAATCTGCCCCGTTTCAGTATTCCACAATTCTTCCATGAAGATGGCATCAGCCTGTCTTAAGAGGTCCGCATATTCCCGCTTAACCTCACCAAGAATACGGACACCTAAACCTGGGCCAGGGAATGGATGACGGTAAACCATTTCTTTTGGCAAGCCCAATGCCAGTCCAAGTTCACGGACCTCGTCTTTGAACAGCTCTCTCAACGGTTCCAGCAACTGAAGGTTCAATGTATCAGGCAGACCTCCAACATTGTGATGGCTCTTGATGGTCTGACCTTTTTTCCCTTTGCCAGCACTTTCAATCACGTCAGGATAGATTGTTCCCTGAGCAAGCCATTTCGCATTTCTGATTTTTCCAGCTTCTGCCTGAAACACCTCAACGAATTCTTTACCAATAATCTTACGCTTCTGTTCTGGATCGGTTACGCCTGCGAGTTTCCCCATAAACTGTTCAGATGCATCAACATGGATAACCTTGACACCTAAATTTCGGGCAAACATATCCATAACCATTTTGCCCTCATTCAAGCGAAGCAGACCATGATCAACAAAAACGCAGGTCAACTGATCACCGATTGCACGATGGATGAGTGCCGCTGCCACGCTGGAATCAACCCCACCAGACAGCCCCAGAATCACATCATCACCGCCAACCTTCTTGCGAATCGCCTCGACTGCCTCACTGACATAGTCCGGCATATTCCAATCAGACTGACAACCACAGATTTCATGCACAAAACGGTTCAGAATCACTTTCCCTTGGACGGTATGAGTGACTTCAGGATGGAACTGGACTGCATAGAAGCCCCTTGATTCGTCTGCCATACCCGCTACAGGACAAGCATCATTAGCAAGAACAACGCTGAATCCTTTTGGCAGTTCCGTAACCTTATCGCCATGGCTCATCCATACTTTCAGGATAGAAGCACCATCTTGACCGACCGCATCAGAAATTCCGTCGAACAACCGGCATTTCGTCTGAGCAGCAACCTCAGCATAACCAAATTCGCGAACCTTCCCATTCTCAACCCGTCCGCCGAGCTGATCCGCCATCGCCTGCATACCATAACAGATACCTAAAACAGGCACTCCCAGTTCAAAAACAATCTGCTGGACCCGAGGGGTATCCCCTTCTGTTACACTGTTCGGCCCTCCGGAAAGGACGATGCCCTTCAATGCCCCATCCTTTGCATAGTTCTGAATAAAACCAGGTTCGACATCATAAGGAACAACTTCAGAAAAAACGCCTGCTTCGCGGACACGACGGGCAATCAGTTGGGTAACCTGAGAACCAAAATCAAGAATCAATATTTTGGAATGCATGACTATATCCATGAAAAAGTATGAATCATAAAAAAAGGCAGGAAAACCTGCCTTTTCCTATTTTATTCGAGATGGTAATTCGGAGCCTCTTTTGTAATCTGTACATCATGTACATGAGATTCACGCATACCTGCCGCACTGATTTCAACAAATGCCGCCTTTTCCTGCATTTCTTCAATCGTGCTGCAACCGCAGTACCCCATTGAGGATCTGATACCACCAATCAACTGGAATACAATCGCATTGACAC
>CAVJQJ010000264.1:0-2327 GCA_963651715.1 Anaerovoracaceae bacterium | reverse complement strand
TGGAAATCAGCGCTGGATCGGTTCTGTATTGAATTTGGAGAAAGGGTTTCAGCCCATCTCTGATAAATGTCCACAGATATCGTTACAGGCTCAGTACCTCAAGACAAAAAACTACTGACCAGTCGCAGCAATTCGGTATATTTCTTCGCATGCCTGTCTGTCAAGCTTTACGAAAGATCCTACCGTACCGTTTCCAATTTTCATTTGATCCAGAAGATAAGGAATGTCTTTCTCCTGCGCGCCAATTTCTTTGAAATTCAATGGCATCCCAATAGATTTTAGGAAATGCTTGAATGCTTGTATACCTGCTTTGGCAGTTTTCTCAGGAGAATTGGAGTCATTGCATCCCCAGACATTTCTTGCGAAACGGACAAAACGTTGAATATCGTGGTTCATAACGAATTGCATCCACGCAGGCATAATGACTGCAAGACCTGCACCATGTGCACAGTCATAAAGACTGGATAATTCATGTTCCAGAGCGTGGCTTGACCAATCCTGATCGCGGTCGGTACCGCAGATATTGCTGTGCGCAAGAGTAGAGGCCCACATCAGATTGGCTCTCGCATCATAATCCTCTGGATTGCTGAGGACTTTGGGTAGCTCATTGACAACGGTCAAAAGCACAGATTCACAAAGCCGGTCTGTCATTTCAACACCTTGTGTATTGGTGAAATAACGTTCTAGGACATGAGCCATGATATCGGTTGCTCCTGAAGCTGTTTGATAAGCCGGCAGCGAAAAAGTCAGGGAAGGATTCAGGATTGAGAAAACAGGTCGCATCTTGTCATTCGAATAAGGACGTTTAAGGAATCCTTTTTCCTGAGTGATAACAGAAACGGGGGAAACCTCGCTTCCAGCTGCGGCAATAGTCAGGATTGTTCCAAGTGGGATGGCGCATTGGGGATTTGCTTTGCCGGAAAAAAGTCCCAGAAATCACCTGCATAGGGAATACCTATTGCAATGGCTTTTGCTGTATCAATAACACTGCCACCACCAATGGCAAGAATAAAATCGATATCTTCTTTACGCCCGATGCCAATCCCTTGGTTGACAAGCCCACTGCGGGGATTTGCCTGTACCCCACCAAGAAAAACTGGGACCGCATTGGCCCATTCTATGGATAAACGTACTTGTTCAATCAATCCAGATTTAACAGCGGACGAACCGCCATAGATGACAAGAACCTTCTTTCCTCCAAATTGACGGATACGGCTGCCAACATGGATTTCTTCCCCCCGTCCAAAATAGAGCTGGGTCGGTATGTTGAATGAGAAATTATTCATTGTTGTTTCCTGAAATGGCTTTCTAAGTCATTTACTGACCTTGGGTAATGCCTGCTAATTGTCGGGAAAGGAAAGTGGCATGCGAATCTGTTAGACCGGTAATGAAGTCTATGACCCTCATATAGGCGGTATAAAGATCATCTTTCGCTGTTGGGGCATAGTTCTCCATCAAAGTCAGGATCTGGCGCTCCCTGAAAGAGAGCTGCTTTCCAGTCTTGAGTTGATGACAGGCAGGAATCAAGGTGTCTAGAATACGCTTATAAAGCGTATATGACCCGATTTCTATGGCAATCTTGGAATGGTTTTTCAAGATAACATCAAAGAATAGCGAACGTGCATTGTGCATATATTCCAAGACATCATCTGATGTATGCTCAAGAAGCGAATGAATGGATTCCCCCTCCATTAATTCCTGATAATGGATTTTAAATGCATTGATAGTTGATTCGATCATCAGATCAATGGCCTTGGCTCTGATTAAGCCGGCTTTCCTGCGATTTGAATCCAATTGTGCCAAACGTACTGGACTGATGTTTAATCTGGACCAGATTGGTTTGACGGTTTCCATCAGATGATCGAGTTGGATGATATTGAGTTCAAGTGCATCTTCAATGTCAATGATGCAATAACAGGTATCATCTGCAGCTTCTGTGAGATAAGAAAGAGGATGACGGTTATAACCATTGGTGTCCTTAAGCCCTAATGCGGAGAAAGTCAGGTCAAAAAAATCCTGCTCTGCTTGATAGAAATTGAATTTGACTGAATCGAGTGCAATGGCATCTGATGAAGAGCGGGGATATTTGACCATTGACGCCAAAGTCGGGAAAGTCAATCTTGCCCCCCCTGCATCCTTATGGTTTTCCACTGCCGTCAGAACCCTGAATCCCTGTGCATTACCATCAAATGTCTTGAAATCGGATTTTTCTGATTCGGTCAGTTCAGAGAGGTATTTCTGATTGTTGCTTTCATCTTTAAACCAGTCCTGTAATGCAGATTCCCCGCCATGACCAAATGGAGGGTTGCCGATGTCATGGGCTAGAC
>CAVJQJ010000263.1:0-2361 GCA_963651715.1 Anaerovoracaceae bacterium | reverse complement strand
ACCGGCTCTTCACTGATCTGGCTGTCGAACCAGCCAGACAGTTGTGGGTGCTTTTGCAGAACCTGGTTAAAGGCGAGTTGTAGACGTGCAAAATCGACAGTGCCTTTTAGGCTGATTTGGGTAAAGGCATGGTAACTGGCATGCTGTTCAGCCTGTGCATGGAACAACATACCTTTTTGCAGTGGTAGCAAAGGTAAAGCGTAATAGTGCTGACCGTAGCGAGAACAGACATGTTGCTGTATCGCCTGATCTACCGCCTGACGAGATTCAGTAGGGGCTGCAGCAATTTCGTGCTGTTTTAACTGCGGCGCAAGAGCCGCTATGGTCTTGAGCTGGAACACATCACTTGGTTTTAAGCTGTAGCCGCGTTGACGCAATTGTGTACAGAGCATAATCGCAGAAATACTGTCACCGCCAATCATAAAGAAATCATCATCAATACCCATCTGTTCCAATTTCAGGATATCGGCACAGAGCTGGCACAGGAGCTCTTGTTCAGGAGTTTGGGCCTGGCGGCTACGGCTACGGATTTGCGGTCGCGGCAGGGCTTTCTTGTCTACTTTGCCGCTGACATTACGTGGGAATTGTTGCAGTACCGTTAACGCTGAAGGCACCATATATTCAGGAATTTTCTGGCGTAACAGACTCAAGTAATATTCACTGAGTGTTTCCGCTTTTTCTTCATCCCATTCTAGGTTTTTCACCACACAATAGCCGAGCAGACGATGACTGTTATTCATCGGTTCAGCAATCACCACCACACTTTCAATCTCTGGCAGTACCGACAGTGCATTTTCAACTTCACCGATTTCAACCCGATAGCCACGAATTTTGATCTGGTCATCACAACGGCCCATAAACTCTAACTTGCCATCATAATTCCAGCGTACCAAGTCACCGGTACGGTACATGCGTTCCCCAGCTTTAAATGGGTTGGCCACAAATCGAGTCGCACTTAAATCCGCGCGTCCCAGATAACCATTGGCAATGCCATAGCCGGAAATATACAGTTCACCAATCACGCCAACAGGGCAATGTTGTAGATCGCGGTTTAGTACATAAGCATGGGTATTACCAATCGGATTGGCAATCACCGGCCGCTGTGTCAGTTTCAGCTCGGCGCGGAAGGTGTCGACGGTATATTCAGTGGGTCCATATAAATTATGCGCAAACAGGTCTGGCTGGGCATTTAACTGCTGCCACAATGCCAGCGGTGCAGCCTCACCTCCAATTAAGATCAGACTTGGATGATGCTTGCCCGTTTCAAATAAACCATTGCTGATCATTTGTGCACAGAAAGAGGGTGGCAGGTCGAGAGTATCAATGTGACGTTTTTGAATCTCCTGTACCAGTCCCCATGCATCGCGGCGCATGTTTTCATCAAAAATATGAAGTTCCTGCCCCCACAGCATCCAGAACACCTGTAGCCAAGACGAATCAAAAGAAAATGAATGGGTATGTGCAGCACGTAAAGGACGATGCGGGAAGCGTTGCTGTACAGCCTTCAGCACTGGCCAGTAAATGCTATGTTGATGCACCAGAATTAGGTTTAACAAGGAACCATGGGTATTCATCACGCCTTTTGGACGGCCGGTACTGCCCGAGGTAAAGATCACATAGGCCACATCCTTAAAATCAAATTGACGTTCAGATGCCGGAAGCGCGGCAGGACTTTGTGCCGCAATCTTGGTAATGGTCTGGGTATCATCCAGATAGACTTTATTTAGAGAGGCAGGCAACTGAGTGGCAATATCTTGAGTGGTCAGCACAAACAGCGGATGGGCATCCTCACACATCATCTGCATGCGGTCTATCGGATAATCCAGATCCAGCGGCAGGAAGCTGGCACCAGAATTCAGCACCGATAACATCACTACGATGGATTCGGCAGAGCGCGGAATGGCCGCAGCAATGACCGTGTTTTTTTTAGCACCTTGCTGTTTTAGATAGTGGGTCAATTGATTGATTTTGATAGCCAGCTCGGAGAAGGTCAGTGTCTCTGGGTTGTTGATATCCCCACTGACCAAGGCGACACGGTCTGGATACTGATGCACCTGTTCATAGAAAATATCCAGAATATTGTTATATTTTTCGACATGCTGGATCTCTGGTCCTGTACCGTTTTGCACCAGTAGCGCCTGTTCAGTGGCCGAGGTGATCGTCATCGACTGACAGCGATGTTCAGGCTGTGCCAAAACCGATTGCAGCAACAAACTGATTCTCTCACCATGCATCGCCAGCTCATCGCGTTGATAACGAGTTGCATCCGCGCGTAATTCAATCATCAGTTCCTGATTCTGCAATATGAATGAGAATTCAAAATCATCAATCGGTCCGGTGGAAATATGGTGGGTATAGACC
>CAVJQJ010000262.1:0-2464 GCA_963651715.1 Anaerovoracaceae bacterium | reverse complement strand
GTACCGTATTTCTTTCGCAAAAGAGCCAGATAATTCGCAATTCTGCCAATAGCAAGTGTCAGATCATCCGCTCCTGGCAGGAATACAACCCTAAAATGATCTGGAGAAATCCAGTTGAAGCCAGTTCCCTGAACAATCAGGACTTTCTCACGATCCAACAAATCATACGCAAACTGTTCATCATCCTTGATTGGATAAATTTCAGGATCCAGTCTTGGGAAGAGATATAGGGATCCCTTGGCCTTCACACAGGTCACGCCAGGGATGTCTGTCAGCAGTTTATGTGCCAATGTACGCTGACGTTCCAAACGGCCACCAGTAGCAACAAGATCATTGATACTCTGGTAGCCACCAAGAGCTGTCTGGATAGCAAACTGCCCTGGCACATTGGAACATAGACGCATGGTGGACAGCATGTTCAGGCCAACAATGTAATCTTTTGCATACCGTTTCTCACCTGAAACAATCATCCAACCGACACGATAGCCACATGCACGGTAATTCTTTGACAGGCCATTCAGCGTCACAAAAAGAACATCATCTGCCAAGGATGCGATAGATGTGTGTTCAATGCCGTCATACAGACACTTATCGTAAATCTCATCCGCAAAGATGATCAAATTATGACATCGAGCAATATCCACAATCTTCAAGAGGACTTCTTCTGGGTAAACAGCCCCGGTTGGATTGTTTGGATTAATCAGAACGATACCCTTTGTACGCTGAGAAATGCTGGATTCAATATCGTTAAGATCAGGCATCCAGTCATTGGCCTCATCACAGATATAATGGACCGCTTTACCGCCAGCAAGTGTTACAGATGCAGTCCACAATGGGTAGTCTGGAGATGGGACGAGCACTTCATCACCTTCATCCAACAATGCCTGCATACACATTACAATCAGTTCTGATGCACCATTACCAATGTAGATATCGTCAATACTGACACCATTGATTTTCTTATGCTGAGCATATTGCATGATTGCCTTACGGGCAGCAAACATACCCTTTGCATCTGAGTATGCCGAGGCATTCTGCATGTTTGTGATCATGTCTCGGACAAGCTCTTCTGGAGGCTCAAAACCGAAAACACCGACATTACCAATATTCAGTTTGATAATCTTCTGCCCCTCTTCTTCCATCTGTCTCGCTCGATCGAGAACAGGGCCACGAATTGCATAACATACGTTAGAAAGTTTCTTTGACTTGTCAATAAAACGCATTTTGTCCTCTCTCAGATTGACTAGATGAAATCCCTAAAAAACAGGGGGAAATTATCATTTTGATATCTCAGTCATGAATAATCAAGCACTTCTCAGAAAATTCAAAGAAAGGACTATATTACCATCTTTCAAGCTTCTGATATCTATTCATCTTCAGGTAATAAGCATATTATTCGTTCTAATAATGCTATGCTTCCGATGTCAGTCTATCCCGTTGTTTTCTGACTGCTTATATTAATCAATACCACTTCTGATACGACATGAATCAAGAAAAAATCACCCTGAATACTAGCGTTCCTGATTTCACTGCTGAATCAACCATCAAACCATTCAATCTGTCTGATTATAAAGGGAAAAAAATCGTCCTTTATTTCTATCCCAAGGACAACACCCCAGGATGCACGACCGAAAGTATCTGTTTCAGAGACACCTATGAAAACTTTCAATCTGCCAATACAGCAATTGTCGGCATCAGTCGAGACAGCCTGAAATCGCATGAAAATTTCTCTCAAAAACTCCAGCTTCCATTTCCACTGATCTCTGATAAGGAAGAGATTCTCTGCAACCAGTTTGATGTCATGAAAGACAAGAAACGCTATGGGAAAATCAGCCGCGGTATTGAACGCAGCACTTTTCTGCTGGATGAAGAGGGAAAGCTCATCAACGAATGGCGTAATGTCAAAGTTGCAGGCCATGTCGATGAGGTACTGGAGACTGTACAGAAACTATCTGCCGCATAACAAAGAGCCAGCCCACGAAATATCATTATCTTAGAAACCAATGCCCTTACCAATTATTCCGACGAAACCTGCCGATACTGTTAAGACTTCTGTGCAGCATATATCTGACTACCATCAGGATTCTGCTTCCACAGAAACCATGCCATCCAACCGACAGGATTTACCTTTAGCCAATTCAACGGAATATCTGAATAAGGCCAAACCACAATCAACAGCAAATCTTCCAGAAATACCAAAGATTTTTGTATTGGATACCAATGTGCTTCTGCATGACCCAACTTCCCTGTTCAGATTTGAAGAGCATGACATCTTCATTTCAATGAAAACACTGGAAGAACTGGACAATAACAAGCAGGGCGTATCCGATGCCGCAAGAAATGCTAGACAGGTTTCAAGGGAACTGGACAATCTGATTGCCGATGTTAATGACAATATTCTGTTGGCAGAAGGCATTCCGCTGAATAAATCCGGAAATATTGCGGCAACTGGACGGTTATATCT
>CAVJQJ010000261.1:0-2558 GCA_963651715.1 Anaerovoracaceae bacterium | reverse complement strand
TGGTACCTACGTTGACGTGCGGTTTCGTACGTTCGTATTTTTCCTTTGCCATTTCCAGCTCCTAAATATGTGAGAACTTAAAGACTCCGCAGTACGCGGCACAAAAACAAACCACTGAGAAATCGGTGGTGCCCTTGACGTGGATTGAACACGTGACCTCTCCCTTACCAAGGGAGTGCTCTACCACTGAGCTACAAGGGCCTCAAAACTTTCTGCAGAACAACTACTGGAGCGGGCGAAGGGAATCGAACCCTCGTCTTAAGCTTGGAAGGCTTCGGCTCTACCATTGAGCTACACCCGCGCTCGCTTCAAAACATTGTTCTTTGGTGGAGAGGGATGGATTCGAACCATCGTACGCAAAGCGGGCAGATTTACAGTCTGCTGGTTTTAACCACTCACCCACCTCTCCGTAGGAATTCAGTATTATGAAGTAACACTTTCTGCATGTCAACTACTTTTTTACACACATCTGCGCGTCACTGCACAACAGAATTAGATTATAACCATGAATTTCGCCTGTGGTGTGATATTTACGCCACCCCCCTAAAACACACATTCCGTAACCGTTTTTACAACACTTCATCCATTCAACACTTATCAAAAAACAACAGTACCCCCTGCCTCCTCTCGCACACAACAAATAAATCAATGCAACAGTATATTTTTGCCTGCAAAACAGCGATAATATGCAGGATTATCCGTAATACCCTGAATAAACAGAGAAAACTGACATGAACCGTCGATACAATGAGCAGCAGCAACCCAAGAAATGCAGCAAAGTTGCCACTGGTCTCCTGATTCTTGCCGGCTTCTTCTTCCTGATGGGCTGCTATTACTTCATCAAAGCCTGGCTGAAAAGCTGACCCAATCACCGGCCAAGACACTCCCCGCCTCGCTCCTCCCTTGGACTGGCAGATATCCCTCTAAGAACGCTCTGCACAACAATCCGCCCCCCATACACACAGTTCCCGCCATCAGTGTATGATTACCCTAGGATATCCGTAAGAAAGACAGCTGAACCCCATGCTTGACATTGCCCTCCTGCCAGAGCTGCCACATATGTCGACCTCATTCCTCAGATGGGCGGGTATCTTATGGCTCCTGCACATCGTCATCCTGTCATTCTGGGTGATCCTGCAGAAACGTTCCCCTGTCGCGACACTAGGATGGATTCTCACCCTTGCATTCATCCCATACATCGGTTTTCTCATCTTCCATTTCCTAGGTCCGCACAGGCTCCTGCGTCAGCGCTTCAAACGTCTTCGGGCACACACTGCCATCACAGAACATTCTGAATACCTGCAGTACACCGTACCCGCACTCAAGGAAAACCAGCGCACCGAGGACATCCTGCAGATTTCTGAGCTGATCCGCAACACAACCGGTTTTCCACTCAGCACGGCCACCTCACTCGAACTCATGGTTGACGGCAGACAGACCTACCCCGCCATCCTGGATGCCATCGCCAAGGCAAAACACCACGTGCATCTCGAATACTATATCTTCGAACCCGACCACATCGGCACCACCCTACGCGACCTCCTGATCAGAAAAGCACGTGAAGGCGTTGAAGTCAGGCTGCTTGTGGATGGTCTGGGCTCCCCCAATCTCAAGCGCAGTTTCATTGATCCCATGACGGATGCAGGCATTGAATTCGCCTATTTCCATAAACCACGCCTTCAAAGCGTCATCCGCCCGATGGTCAACTTCCGCACCCACCGCAAGATTGTCATCTGCGATGGCGATATCGGCTTTACCGGTGGACTGAACATCACCGATGACGAGGACGAGCGCATTCACCCAACCACCGCGTATCACGACATTCACATCAAAATCGAAGGCAATGCCGTCCACTGGCTCCAGATGATTTTCATTGAAGACTGGTTCTACGTCACCAACAGCCACATCCGTAGTAAACGGCATTATTTCCCGATTCACGAGACCGGCGAGTTTCCCGCACAGATTGTCCCCTCAGGCCCCGACAATCCATGGGAAATCATCCACCGCACCTATGTCGCCATCATCCAGAAGGCGGAACACAGGATCTGGCTCACCACACCGTACTTTGTCCCGACTGAACCTGCCCTTCTCACCCTTTCAAATGCAGCGCTCCGTGGTGTCGATGTCAGGCTTCTCGTTCCCAAACGCAGCGACTCAAGACTGGTCACATTCGCCGCACGCTCTTACTTTGAGGACCTGACAAAAGCCGGGGTCAAGATATGGGAATACGATGAACGCATGCTCCATTCCAAGACCATTGTCGTTGACCAGGACTACAGCCTCATCGGCACAGCCAATTTCGACACCCGCAGCTTCCGCCTTAACTTCGAGGTCTGCCTTGCCACCTATGGCCCCGCCCTTGCTGACCTGCTCACGGAACAGTTCCTCAAAGACATCAGGTCCGCCACACCGGTACCGAAGGACAGGCGGATTGGATTCTGTGGAAAACTCTGCGAATCGGTTGCAAGACTCTTCTCTCCACTCCTCTGACCCTCTTGGCCATAAAAGCTACCCACCGGCATAGCCGGTGGTTCTTCATATCGCCTGTAAGGCTCTGT
>CAVJQJ010000260.1:0-2583 GCA_963651715.1 Anaerovoracaceae bacterium | reverse complement strand
CATCAGCAATACTCAACAGGAAAAGCCGCACTGGGTCCCCAGTCGCCAGTGAACGGCCGGATGCCGTTTCATATCCGGCAATGATTTCCGCCTGTATGGTGTCGCTGTCAGTTTCACAGAAAGAAACAGCCGGCAGCTGCCAGCGTGGTATTGTCTCCGCCATGTTATTCCTCGTTGTTTAACGCGGCCTCGAATACGGCCACAAAATCTGTCCCGTCGTCCACATCAGACAGGACGATAAACCCGACATCGTTTTCAAGCTCTGACAGCTTTGTGATTTTTGAACCGCCGCCATGCTCACGCAGATAAAGGACAAAATCCGTCAGGCTTTTTGCCCCCTTGTTGTTGTTTTTCGGAATCGCCATCAGGATTCTCCGTTTTCATAGAGCTCGGAATAATCCGACTGCTCGATGTCCTGAACCCTTGATTCAAGATCTGAAACCTGAGCGCTTAATGCCGCCGTGTCGCTGCCTGAACTTGTGGACACCGTGATTGAGTAAAGCTCGGCGCTGCTGCCGCTGCCTGATGTGGTGCCTGCGTAAGATGTCACCGCACTTTCTGAACTGCTGCTGGATGTCTCGACGATGCGCAGTTTCAGCGTTGGCACCATAACGCCATCCATGGCGCCGTCTGTATTGTTTTCAAAAGTGATGCTCTCCACCTGAGCCCGCGGTTCATATTCCTCAAGAGCCGCGATAATCTCCGTCCTGAAAAGCATCTGCGCAACTGGCAGCGGCTTGTCGATATATGACCATGTAAGCCCGAAATCACGGTCAAGCGGCACCGTGCCGCGGCGTGTGCTGATGATTGTCCGGACATTCTGAAGAACCTCCGAAACAACACTTGACGGTGCGAAATTGACCGAATCAAGCAAAGAGACTGAGTAATCCGCTGATGCCGCCACTGCCTGCCTCCTTTAATTCAATTTTCACCTCGGCCACCCTGCATACGCCTGCACCGGTGTGGTACCGCCTTTCCTCGTCCACCGATTCAATGACAAACTGGCCGAAATAATCTGTACCGATTACAAGAGGAAACGGGGATCCTGATTCGACCATGCGCTCCAGCAATGGCAGCGCCGTCGATGGCGGCACCCCTAGCCCCGCATCCAGCCTGATATTCATGCTGACTGTATCCGCAGACGGACCGACATATTCAAGCGTCGGCTTCTGTCCGATCACCGCGTGTTCAGCGATTCTCGCGGATACCTTTTTACTGAGGCTATGCGGTGTCAGGACCCGCTTGTCTGAACATACGAACGGACACAACCCCAGCGCCCCTAAAAACGCCATAATCTGCCTCCTTATATGTTGGAACCGTGGATAGTCCCCGTGGCTGTAATATCTCCGACAAATTTGGACGTACCCTTGACATCAAGATCCCCGGTGCAGTGCATGTCCCCGGTGAATGTAATGTCGTCTGTATCAATCACCGCGTTGCCGCCGTCCAGCTTCATTGTCGTGCCGCCCATGGTCAATGTGACAACAGGCGCCACGATATTGACACTGGCGCCGCCCTTGATATTGACCGTCTGCGATCCTGTAATATCGACAGTCTCCGGCGTCGCCTTGATTTCTGTGCCCTGTATCTTGATGTCCAGCGTGCTGCTGCCGCGGTCATAACTGATGGTGGTACCATCTGAAAATTTCACCATGCGCACGTCCTGAGACGATGCAGGCGGCGTAATCTCTCCGGCATACCACGAGCCGATAATGAAACCGTCCTCGCTGCCTGATGGATTGAACAGGCAGACGACATCCTCGCCGACATCTGGCAGCCAGTAGTCCGAATTGTCCTGCGTGTTACGCTGCACAATAGGCAGATCGGCAGACACCATGCCGTCCTCGTCATCAAAAACCACCCGTGCTGTGCATGCCGCTGGATTGACGCTGGAAACCTCGCCAATGCGCATAATCCGGTTGATCTTTTCGTCGGTGTCGTCCTGTTGTAAGAAATCCGCCATATCAATATTTATCATTTACGCGCCGCAGTTTCAGCGACGTTGTATAACCTGAACCAGTCACGGAATGGCCCGCCTGCTCGACGATGAAATTGCCATCGAATGACCCGAAACCAGAAATGGCGATCACGACACCGGCAACGATGCCGACATCACCGACAATAGTCATGTCCCCGGTAACGTGCCGCATATTCAGCTCATGCAGCTTTGCGGCCGCGTAGCGTTTCGCCTCCTCAATCGAAGTCGCACGGCGCTTGAGCTGGTATTCCTGCCCGTTTTCGTCTGCATCTGGATCCGTGTAAGTGTAAGAATTGACAGCCGGGTTGGTGCCATTGGCAGCCGTCGATGTGCTTTTCGTGTTGTGGCTGCCGGCGCTCCCGCGTTTCTTCTTTTTCGGGTCCCGATATGTAATCGTTACAGACTTGTATTTTTCTGACTGCTGGCTCTCAAAGGACCAGCTGATGACCGGAGAAACCCCGAGAATAAACGTCTTTATCGGCTGCTTCTTCTCATAACTGAGCTGGTCAAAAATGACGATCTTTGTATCCGTCATCTTGATGGACAGGCTTTCATCCTTACAGAGGCGCGACAGAAACTTCAGATCGCTTTCCTGTTTCTGATCC
>CAVJQJ010000259.1:0-2746 GCA_963651715.1 Anaerovoracaceae bacterium | reverse complement strand
CATAGCTGTAAGCTTTTGGGAACCCCCAGCTTAGCTGGGGGTTTTCTTATGACAAGAAAAATCCCATACGTTTTTCAACGTATGGGATTTGATTTGGCGGAGCAGACGGGACTCGAACCCGCGACCCCCGGCGTGACAGGCCGGTATTCTAACCAACTGAACTACCACTCCTAAATTCTGACTGCTGACGGTTTGGTGGGTGCTGAGAGGGTCGAACTCCCGACATTCGCCTTGTAAGGGCGACGCTCTACCAACTGAGCTAAGCACCCTTTTGGTTGTCAGCCAGATGACTTGTCACCGTCATCAAGAGAATAAAATTATATGCATGAATCCGTTTTCATGCAAGTGTTTTTCACAAAAAATTTTATGACTGATTTAAAACCCTATCCGCATAACCCTTATTCATTGACCGTATCTCTCAACTGTTTACCTGGACGGAATTTCGGCATCTTTGATGATGCAATCTGAATCGTCTCTCCCGTACGTGGGTTACGGCCAGTTCTCGCTGCACGTTCTCCGACGTCAAAGGTGCCAAAACCTACCAGTGTCACACTTTCCCCCTTTTTCAGGGTTTCCGTAATTGCCTGTAAAGCAGCATCCAAGCAACGGGTTGTGGAAGATTTTGAAATATCGGCAGACTTTGCCATATACTCTACGAGTTCGGCCTTGTTCATCGGACGGCTTTCTTTCTATTCATGTAGACATCTATCTGCTCGATATTAAACCGATGGGCGATTTTCCTGTCAAGCCACTCCAACACCCCATATCGCAATGCCTATTTTCTGTATGGAATCATGTTTTCACATCTGCTCAACAACCGTTAAGAACGTCCTTCATCTTTCCGTTTACAGTAAATTCACGCCATCTTCCCAATCTTCTTAACAATGTTGCAATATGGTCACAAGTAATTTTATATCTGGATTCAAAATATAAAAAAAGGAGGGATTTCCCCCTCCTCTTCTATTCCTGCCAATCAGGAGCGTCTTTCGCGTCGACGTTCGATGTCGGTCAGAAGCCGCTTCCGGATGCGGATGCTGCTTGGTGTGATTTCAACCAGTTCATCATCTTCAATGAATTCGACTGCATATTCCAAGGACATCTGAATTGGTGGAACCAGGCGAATTGCCTCATCGGTCCCTGATGCGCGGATATTTGTCAGCTGTTTGCCTTTGATTGGGTTGACCACAATATCGTTATCATGAGAATGGATCCCGATAATCATGCCTTCATACAGCGGATCATTATGGCTGACAAACATTCTGCCACGGTCCTGCAGTTTCCAGATTGCGTATGCAACGGCCGCACCGTTTTCACCAGAAATCAGCACGCCATTTCTTCGACGCCCCGCCTTATCATTGTTTGGATCGACTGGATAATAGTCATCAAACACGTGACTCATGATGCCTGTACCACGAGTCAGGGTCATGAATTCGCTCTGGAAACCAATCAAACCTCGAGCAGGCACGCGGTATTCGAGACGGACGCGCCCTTTACCATCAGGCAGCATATCCTGCAGCTCCGCACGACGTCTGCCCAGTTCTTCCATGACGCCCCCCTGATTTTCTTCATCGACGTCAACAGTGAGTGCTTCGTATGGTTCGTGCTTGACACCATCAATGGTCTTATAAACAACACGTGGACGGGAAACAGCCAATTCGTAGCCTTCACGACGCATGTTTTCAATCAGGATGGTCAGATGAAGTTCACCACGACCAGAAACCTCAAACACGGTATCATCATCTGTTGGTACAACACGCAATGCAACATTGGATTTCAGTTCGCGTTCAAGACGTTCGCGGATCTGACGGCTAGTCACAAACTTACCTTCACGTCCCGCAAATGGAGATGTATTGACCATAAAGTTCATGGTCAGCGTTGGTTCATCCACTTTCAACATTGGGAGCGCATCCGGTGCATCCGGTGCACACAGTGTTGAACCGATATCAATGCCTTCTATACCATTAATCAGGACAATATCACCCGCAGCGGCTTCTTCAATGACGGCACGTTCCAATCCCTTGAATGAAAGCACCTGATTAATACGCGCTTTGATTGGTGTGGATTCCGGACCATTCATGATGACCACTTCCTGATTGCCTCTGACCTTCCCCCGGCTAACACGACCAATGCCAATCTTGCCAACATAGGACGAGTAATCCAGCGAGGAAATCTGCATCTGGAATGGACCATCCTCATCAGCCTCGCGGACTGGGACATATTTCAGAATCGCATCAAACAATGGTCTCATGTCTCCAGAGCGGACATCTTCATCAAGGCCTGCGTAACCATTCAATGCAGATGCATAGACTACCGGGAAATCGAGCTGTTCTTCATTTGCCCCCAGCTTATCGAAGAGGTCAAAGGTCGCATTGATCACCCAATCTGCCCGTGCGCCTGGACGGTCAATCTTATTGATAACAACAATTGGTTTCAGCCCCAATGCCAAGGCCTTACGAGTAACAAAACGGGTCTGTGGCATTGGCCCTTCCACTGCATCAACCAACAGCAGCACACTGTCAACCATTGAGAGAACACGTTCAACTTCACCACCAAAGTCCGCATGCCCTGGGGTATCAACAATGTTGATATGTGTGCCTTCGTATTGAACAGCACAGTTTTTAGCAAGAATGGTAATACCACGTTCTTTTTCCAGGTCATTGGAGTCCATGACCCTTTCTTCGACGGCCTGGTTTTCACGGAATGTTCCAGATTGGCGCAGCAGCTGGTCGACCAGAGTGGTTTTGCC
>CAVJQJ010000258.1:0-2891 GCA_963651715.1 Anaerovoracaceae bacterium | reverse complement strand
CAGAAAGACTGCATGTTACTGGTCAGGCGAGGAATGATTGTGTACTTGCGCCGAAAGACAGCGGAAAAATTCAGGATTTTCTGAATCGGTCCAAGTACGAGCATGTCATTATCTATGCGCCGACCTATAAGGAATTCCAGCGTGATGGCGTTCGGGATGTCGATCAGGAATTCGCCAACCTGTTCTACATGGACGACTATTCTGAAGAAGAATTCAATAAGAAGCTTGTCGATGAAAAGATACTGCTGTTGGTCAAACCTCATCCGTTGGATGAAGGGGCATACAGGGAAAAGATTCCTCAGTCATCTGGAAATATCCGGTTGATTCTAAATGGAGATCTAAACAGGAACAAAATCTATTTCTACGATTTGTTCCACTGTGTCGATGCGATGATTACGGACTATTCTTCGATATCAATCGATTTCATCCTGAGCGGTAAGCCAGTGATTTACTTGACGGGATTGCTTGAACAGTATTCAAAAAATAGAGGCTTTATCCAGTCAGATAATCTTGATGAATATATGCCGGGGGAACATGTCGAGAATTATGGGCAGCTGGTATCCGCAATAGACGATGCATTGCATCAGGACAAAAACCGTGAAAGACGGATTCAGAGCCAGAAGCACCTGCACAAGTATATCGATGCACAGTCTTCCAAGCGAATCTACGAGTTGATGAGGAGTCTTTGATGAAACGGGTCATTACATATGGAACATTCGATATCCTCCATTATGGGCATGTCAATCTGCTGAAACGGGCAAGGGCACTGGGAGATTATCTGATTGTTGTTCTGTCAAGCGATGAGTTCAACAGGATCAAGAAAAAGGAATCCTATTACACCTATGAACAGAGGAAAATGATTCTTGAGGCATGTCGTTATGTCGATTTGGTTGTTCCGGAATATTCCTGGGAACAGAAGATTGATGACGTCAAAAAATACCATGCCGATGTATTTGTGATGGGAGACGACTGGAAAGGCAAATTCGATTTCCTGTCAGAGTATTGTGAAGTTGTTTATCTGCCAAGGACACCGGACATATCAACAACAAAAGTCAAAAAGCATATTTTGTGAATTTGCGTGAAGCAGACTATAGGTATGTCTTAGAATACAAATAATAAATGCATGAATAGTGTTGACGCGATTGATTCAGGTTGTGTTGTTTGTCAAGGGGAGGGGGCGAAAGATAAGAACCGCTTTCCAGCTTGTACCATATCCACATCTGGACTGATTTTGGATTATTCAAAGAATCAAATTGCGGATGAGGATATGGCAATGCTCATCCGACTTGCTAGAGAAAAAGGTATCATAGAACAGCGAGACGCCATGTATGCGGGCGAGAGAATCAATGTCTCAGAAGAAAGAGCAGTCCTGCATACAGCCCTGAGAAGCATTCCTACAGAACAGATATTCGTCGATGGCGAGAATGTCGAGGAAGAAGTCCAACGTGTGTTGGAAAAGATGCATGTTCTGACTGAACGTATCCATACAGGTGAATGGAAAGGTTACACCGACAAAACCATTACAGATATTGTTAACATTGGTATCGGCGGATCAGACCTAGGACCGCGCATGGTTACAACCGCTTTGCGTGCTTACTGGACATATAAAGTCAATGTTCACTTTGTCTCCAATGCTGATGGCCATGACCTTTATAAGACCCTTCAGGAGCTCAATCCAGAGACGACCCTCTTTATCATCTCCTCAAAGAGCTTCACCACAGAGGAAACCATGCTCAATGCTCGGATGGCTAGAACATGGTTCCTCAATCACAAAAGTACAGTAGAGACCGATTTAGCAAAACACTTCATAGCTGTCACCTCAAACATTGAGGCGGCAGAAACTTTTGGTATCGAACAGGACAACATCTACCCGATTTGGGACTGGGTTGGTGGCCGCTTCTCCGTTTGGTCAGCCATTGGTCTTCCTGTCATGCTCGCTATTGGAGCAGATCATTTCAGGGAATTCCTCTCTGGCGCCCATTCCATGGATATCCATTTCAAGAACGCGCCACTGGAAAGGAACATGCCAGTTGTTCTGGCGATGATTGGTATCTGGAACAGGAACTATCTCAACTATCATTCGTTGGCAGTTGCCCCATACCATGACGATTTCTCCATCTTCTCCAGATGGCTTCAGCAGCTTGAAATGGAAAGTAACGGTAAGAGTGTCCAGAAAAATGGAGAGCCCGTAACTGGTAAGACTTGCCCAATCATCCTGGGCAACACTGGTACTAATGGTCAGCATAGCTATTTTCAGCTCTTTCATCAGGGCACAGACATTTGTCCAGTCGATTTCATCGTAGCCTTGAAGCCAAGCCATCCATACGACCGGCACCATCAGTTTCTGCTTGCAAACTGCTTTGCTCAGGCAGAAGCACTCATGATAGGCAGGGATGAAGCTAAAGTTCGAGCAGAAATGGAAAGACAGGGATTGCCCGAGGATAAGATCAAGGAACTCATCAAACAGAAACAGTTCAAAGGTGGTCGTCCAAGTAACATGATTCTCATGAATCAGCTTAGGCCAGAAACATTAGGTGCTCTCATGGCACTTTACGAACACAAGGTCTTTGTTCAGGGCGTTATCTGGAATATAAACAGCTTCGATCAGATGGGGGTTGAACTTGGTAAGGCACTTGCAACCAATATCCACAGAGAGCTAGTAGAAGGTATTGTTCTGAACCATGATAGTTCAACTATGGGACTTATTGAATTGGCAAAGAAAGCATAGAGGAATTAACAATGAACATTGAATCCAAAGAACAACCGTTGATATCAATAGTTATCCCTGTTTATAACGTAGAAAAATATTTGTGTGAATGCCTTGATTCTATTATGAATCAAACGCTAAGGAATATAGAAATCATTTGTGTGAATGATGCTTCATTAGATAA
>CAVJQJ010000257.1:0-3033 GCA_963651715.1 Anaerovoracaceae bacterium | reverse complement strand
TGGAAATCAGCGCTGAATCGGTTCTGTATTGAATTTGGAGAAAGGGTTTCAGCCCTATCTCTGATAAATGTCCACAGATAGGGTAGCTTTTTATGCCCTGAACACCTTGTGTCTTGATCTGTCAGCGGTTCCGAATATGACGGTTGGTTGTCAGGCTCAATCGCATCAGATCTGACCATCCTCAAACGCTCCCCTCATCCCGATACCCCCTCAGGTATTGGGATACCCATCCGCCTTGCATTCTCCAATGTCATTTTCCGCACGGGGTACGGCACTTTCCCGCCAGACTGCATCCGCATCAGGTTGCGTTTGATCCAATGTGTCGGGTCGGTTCTGCCCTCGATGATCTGGTGCGTCATCGCCGCGATTTTCGCCTGGCATGCGGCGACCGACGCGCTTGGTGAGGCACTGTGTTTCAGCGGGGCGGGCAGTGCGGTTGCCACTTCAGGAACCGGTGCCCAGTTCCCTCGGCTTAACGCGGTTTCATAAGCCAGTTTCCACTGCTCCTTGATCAGCGCATAAGGCCGGTTCAGCAGGTCAAACGCCATCGTGCTCGCCGCCCAGAAGACTGCGGGATGTGACCAGTTGCCCATTCTCCCGCTTTGTCTTGCCTGCAGACCGTTTACCGCTTCCACAAACGCTTTTTCGGCGTCCATGCGTGGACGGCACAGCATGAAAAACTCTGGCATCGTGGGCGGAAAAGGGTGATGCATCAGCGCCATCAGCCCACGTTTCAGCTCCTCCTGCGAATAGAGCTGGACGTAATACCCCCATGTCTGGCGCATCTCTTCAGGAGACAGCGTCTTCCATTGGCTGTTGAACCGCTCGCCATACAGCCGGCGCATATGTGTCAGGATGGTATCGACCGTCAGCATGACAGCTCCAGTTTGACCAGATCCACCACATCATCCTCATCCGTTGCGGGAGCATTGCCTGTCAGACGGTCCATCGCCTGCGCCCACGCCATCGACTGGTCAGAAGCCGTCATCACCTTCGCCCGGTTGACCGGCGGATGGTCAGAAAAATCGATGAACGTATCGATCTTGTCCGCATCCCGGAAAATCAGCTCCACCTTGTTGAAAGACCGGTTCCGGTCGTTGTCCCCCATATGGAACGGACTTGCCCGACACCCGTCCACCGCCTTCTTCAGGTCTTCCACCGAATACAGCTTCAACGCCTCCGCAATCACCCGTCTGCGTTTCTTGTCCAGCCCCGAACGGGGATGCGACATCACCAGCTTCCAGTACTCGAAAACCGTCTGCACATCATCCGCCTGGCTGCCAGCCTGTCTGCGCACACCACGCTGCTGCTTGTGAGCGACAGCAGACAAGCCAATCGGCAAATCCATCGGCAATCCTGCCTGAGGGTTGCTGACAACAACAGTCTGCTCCTTTGAATCTTTCACTGCATACATCGCACCGGCATCACACACCGCCCCCGATACGGCAGTATGGGGGGTAGGGGGAGTTGATGGTTCATTGGTGGTTGATAATGATGGTTCTATGATGGTTATGGAGGACACAGAGTCCGCTCTGATAGGACATTCTGTCCGCCCCTCAACCTCATCCGTCGAGCTTGCTGGCACATCCTTTTCAGCCGAAATCATCTCTTCAGGCATACACAGCTGATACAGACAGCTCCTGCCGGTGCGATGGATCAACCGCAGATAACCCAGTTCAATCAGATCCGTCTTCACCCTGCGGATCGTCCGGTCACAGACACCACATTTCAGCGCCAGCGTCGCATTGGACGGAAAACACACGCCCTCGTCATCCGCATAGTCCGCCAGTGCCACCAGCACCGTCTTCTGCGTCAGCTTCAGCGGGGTGGCATAAGCCCGGTTCAGCCAGAAATTGCTCATGCCCCCTCCCTCAGAAAGCCCTGTTCCTGCATACCGTCAGGCAGGGTATGCGCTGCCGCGTCACCTCTGTGGGCAACACTCATCGTTATTGTTGTCATCATCTTTTTAAACTGGCGGGAATACCGCCCAAAGAACAGATTAAATGAATAAAACCAGAATATAAGATCAGCTTGCATACTGTATGAAAGCTCAGTATATCGAAAACGGCGTGATATGTGAAGAAGGAATAACAGGACAGCTGACGGACAGGCAACAGATCAGCACGCACATCAGAAAAACAGCTCCCCAGTCACCGAACCCATAGCATCGGATCCAACCGATATACTATCCTCATACCTGAACCTCATACGTTACGTTAGCGTCACGTTGGCGTCACTTTATGACCACTTTTTTGAGAGGAAAGTCCATGAAAACACTGACAAAACTGCTCACCACCGCACTCGCACTGGGCGTCATCTCAACCAGCGCCTACGCTTTCGACTACGACTTCAACTTCACCACGTCGACATCCGTCATCAACCTCACCTGCAAGGGGCCGGCAGACCCCAGCGCCAAACTGCCTGAAGGCAGAGTGGAAAACGTCTGCACCTATCGGGAGTGGCAAGCCGGTAAAAACGGCCAGAAAATCGCGCTCAGACAGACCATCCCGAACGGCTCATAGGAAAGAGGACAGGGCAAATGCGGCGGCTACACTCTCTGGAAATTCGTCTCAGGTCCCCAGCAGATCATCATGAAACTCGGCACCTGTGACGTCCCTGGCGAGGGCGGGCCAGACGATCCTGGCGGCATCTTTGAACGCTACCATCACGGCAGACGCGTCACCCGCGAAATCATGTACTGACGCATCATCCCAGACCGACAGCCGGAAAACACAAAGCCCACCAGAACCGGTGGGCTTTAAAAAATCAGTTGTTGGAATGTTTTATAAACAGTTCAGGAATCTGTATCGACAGGCCGAACGAGGACCGAGAGGGGGCAGGGCAGACCTTCCGTCAACCCTGATCAGCGCGCTTCCCGTTCAAGCGTTTGCGACCGTCTGAGCCGCCTGTTCAATGCTTGGTGCCAGACCAAACAGCTTGCAGGCATCCGCGTATTTCTTCGCCGCCGCCTGCAGTGCATCGATGAACCCCTTGTCCGGATTCTGCTGCACCACTTGCACCGCATACTCGCTC
>CAVJQJ010000256.1:0-3037 GCA_963651715.1 Anaerovoracaceae bacterium | reverse complement strand
ATGTTGACTACTACGGTACCTCTTTGTAGACTCTGAAGCATCTTTTTCCCGACTAAAAAAAAAAAAAAAAGTTTCAGATAGGCCCCACGTAGGACTTTGATATGTTGCGAATTGCACGAATTTCATTAAAAATCTTATGATGGGATTTTTGATGGATTTTTGTTTTTCGTAGTTTTTAACATGTTGATATTTAATAACATTTCGAATCCCACCCTTAAAAAATGAATAGAGCCTTAAGGCTCTATTTTTTTGTCTATCATTCCCAGATTGATATCCCTAACCTTCTGGCAGGAACATTTCCTGTAAATCGTTCAGAAAACGCATCCCTAACGACGTTGGCTTAACCATACCAAAAGACACCCGCAACAGCCCTTTTGAGACAGCCTCTTTCAACGATTTATCTATCACGGATAAAGGCAATCCCGTCCGTTCAGTAAATAACCTGAGAGGAAATCCTTCGACAAACCGCAATGCATTCATCATAAACTCGAATACCCGATCCGCAGAAGAAGCCTCAAAGGATTCTTCATAAATCGACGCAATATCCTTTCCTGCCATATAAGCATCGGGATTCTTTATGCACACCCGTCGAAGAATCCGAGCATCAGGCATCGTAATCTTTGAATGCGCCGCTGCACCAATTCCCAGATAATCGCCATAAAGCCAATAATTGCTATTGTGCTGACATTGACAGCCACGAAGCGACCAAGCGGAAACCTCGTAATGTTGATACCCAGCCTTAGGCAGTGTCTCTTCCATCCACTGCTGCATTTCATCGAGGACATCTTCATCAGGCAGAACCGGTGGATGATTAGCGAATGGGGTATTAGGCTCAATCGTCAACTGATAGAGTGAAAGATGATTGGGATGACAGGAAACCGCCGTCTGGATATCTTCCTGAAATTCCTGAAGGGATTGGCCTGGAAGACCGACCATCAAATCCAGATTGAAATTTGAGAAATATTTTTTCGCTGATTCTGCCGCCAATAGAGCCTCATCGCGACCATGAATACGCCCCAAGCGCTTTAGATGGCTTTCGTTAAAGCTCTGGATACCAAGAGAAAGACGATTGATTCCGCATTCATGATATGCCCTGAACTTTGCCTGCTCAAAAGTGCCAGGATTTACCTCCATAGAAATTTCAGCATCGGGCAATACAGGCAACAATGAACGAACCACCGACAGCAGTTTATCCAGTCCGGAAGCCGAAAAGAGACTGGGCGTGCCGCCACCGATGAAGATACTGATGATTTTCCGTCCCCATATCAATGGCAGGGCCAGCTCAATATCTCTTTGAAGGGCTGTAATATATTGATTTTCCGCCAATTCCCCATTCAACCGATGCGAATAGAAATCACAGTATGGACATTTTCTGATGCACCATGGGATATGGATATAAAGGGCAAGCGGTGGTAAGACATCAATAACAGGAGAAATTCCATCATGATGAAAATTGATGGGCATCTCAATATTCACATCAATCTTTCCATGAATTTTTTCAACGCCTGCCCTCTATGGGAAATGGCATTCTTTTCGTCAGGCGTCAGTTCAGCCGCGGTTTTTCCAAACTCTGGGAGCAGGAAATAAGGATCGTAGCCGAAACCATTTTCTCCCCGAGGTTCATCAACAATGACACCAGACCATGTTCCATCAGCAATAATCGGCTGAGGATCATCTGCCGAACGCACATAAACAAGTACGCAGTAGTAATTTGCAGTTTTATCCTCGCATCCAGCAAGATCAGCAATCAGTTTCTGATTGTTCCTGTCATCGGACTTTGGATCACCAGCATATCGTGCGGACAAAACGCCAGGTTTCCCTCCGAGAGCATTCGCACAGATTCCCGAATCATCTGCTATTGCCGGTAATCCTGTCTGCCGAGACACATGCCGTGCTTTTGCGAGCGCGTTCTCAACGAAAGTGAAAAATGGCTCTTCTGCTTCTGTTACGTTGAATTCAGACTGGGGATGCACTTCATACCCTAAAGGTTCAAGCATCTGTCTGAATTCACGCAGTTTTCCTTTATTTCCAGAAGCCAGAATGATTTTGTCCGTCATGAAATATCCTTTTCAATCAATCCAGCCCCAAGACCTGCTTCTGCATGCCAATCAATTCAGAAATGCCGGACTTAGCCAATCCCAGCATTTCAAGCAATGTTGCATTGGAAAAAGGACTGCCTTCGGCTGTTCCCTGTATTTCAACAAAATCACCGCTTTCGGTCATCACAACATTCATGTCTGTATCGCAGGTGCTGTCTTCCTGATAATCCAGATCCAACATTGGGACCCCTTGGCTGACACCGACAGAAATCGCTGCAACGAAATGCCGCAATGGAATCTTTTCAATAATGCCTTCTTCAACCATTCTGGCAAAAGCATCATATGCCGCAATCATCACACCGCTGATCGATGCAGTACGGGTGCCGCCATCTGCCTGAATAACATCACAGTCGAGTTTCAATGTTCTTTCACCAAACGCACTGAGATCGAAAGCAGCACGGATTGAACGGCCGATCAGACGCTGGATTTCCTGAGTACGGCCACTTTGACGTCCTCTCGCCGCTTCACGGTCCATACGTGTGTGTGTGGAACGTGGCAACATGCCATATTCAGCTGTCAACCAGCCTCTTCCCCGTCCCCTCAGGAATGCAGGCACAGATTCTTCAATACTTGCGGTACAGATAACTTTGGTATCACCAAAAACCGTTAACACAGAGCCTTCTGCATATTTTGTATAGTTTCTGATGAATTCAATGGAACGCATGGCATTGAGTGGACGTCCATTTGCACGGATAAGCTGCATTTCTGACATATCGATCTCTCAAAAAATAAATAATCCCAATGATACCACCTCTCGAATAGGGCCCTAAATACCTCTCCGAGAAGTCCTTCCCTGTTTATGACATCCGCTTCAAGAGCCGCATCGGCTTGAAAAGTGACTGCATCACTGGATTATTGATAAACGATAGGTTATACGGATGCTCTGACACTGCAACCGTATAAGCAGTTTTTTGAAATCCAACACTGAACTTCTCCGC
>CAVJQJ010000255.1:0-3052 GCA_963651715.1 Anaerovoracaceae bacterium | reverse complement strand
GTGGTCTTCCGGCACGGAAGAGTTCGGCATCCTGTCCTTCATCCTCACCAGTATTTACGGCACCGCCGGCGCAGTTGTGCTTGGCGTACCGCTGGGCATTATGACCGCTGTGTTCCTGGCTAAGGTTGCACCTAAGCGGATCGCTAAGGTCATCCACACCGCTGTCGAGCTGCTGGCTGGCATCCCCTCCGTTGTTTACGGCTTGGTGGGTATGGTCGTTCTGGTGCCCGGCATTCAGAAGGTGTTCAAGCTGTCCTCCGGTGCATGTCTGCTGGCTGCCATCCTGGTGCTGACGGTTATGATCCTGCCCTATATCATCAACGTGTCTGAAACCGCTCTGCGCGCAGTGCCCAGAGAGTATGAAGAAGCTTCTCTTGCTCTGGGTGCAACGGAAACGGAAACCTACTTCCGCGTTTCTCTCCATGCCGCCCGCAGCGGCGTTGCCACTGCAGTGGTGCAGGGCATCGGCCGTGCAATCGGCGAGGCAATGGCAATCATCATGGTGTCCGGCAACGTGCCGAATATGCCCGGTCTGTTCAAGTCCGTGCGTTTCCTCACCACGGCTATCGCCTCCGAAATGTCCTATGCCCCCTATGGCTCTCTGCAGAGACAGGCACTGTTCTCCATCGGTCTGGTGCTGTTCCTGTTCATCATGCTGATCAATGCCTTCCTGAACCTGGTTGTGAAAAAGGAGCGTGCATAAAATGAAACAAGGTCGATCCTTCTCCCGCCGGGCAAAAGACGCACTGCTCCGGGGCCTAATGTACTTCTGCGCAGGCGTCACCTGTGCGCTGCTGATTTTCCTGATTGGATTTATCTTCATCAAGGGCATTCCCAACCTGAGTTGGACGCTGCTGACCAGCCAGACCAGCTATCTGAGCAACTCCATCGGTATCCTGCCGAACATTCTCAACACGCTGTACATCATCCTGATCGCCATGGTCATCGTGGTTCCTCTGGGTGTGTGCGCCGCTATCTATCTGACGGAGTATGCCAAGAATAAAAAGGTTGTGCGCGCTATCAGCTTTGCAACCGAAACCCTGACCGGTATTCCCTCTATCATCTTCGGTCTGGTCGGCATGCTGTTCTTCGTCCAGATGCTGGGCTTGAAGCAGGGCGTTTTGGCCGGTGGCCTGACCCTGGTGGTCATGGTTCTGCCCACCATCATCAGCAACACGGTTGAGAGCCTGAAGACTGTGCCCAACTCCTATCGCGAGGGCGCACTGGCTCTGGGCAGCGGCAAGTGGCACATGGTGCGCACCGTGGTTCTGCCCAACTCCATCGACGGTATCGTCACCGGCTGCATTCTTGCAATCGGCCGTATCGTGGGCGAGTCCGCCGCACTGCTGTTCACCGCTGGCTTTGGTCTGGTGCTCAACGACTTCGTCACCGCACTGACCTCCTCCTCTGCAACGCTGACCGTTGCACTGTATGTGTTCGCCAGCGAGCGCGGTGAGACCGGCGTGGCTTTCGCAATCGCAACAATTTTGATGATCCTCACCTTTATTCTCAATATGGCTGCTAACTTTGCGGCTAAAAAACTGAAACGAAAGGGTGCTTATTCCTATGGCAGGCATTATTGAAACAAAAGACCTGAATCTCTGGTACGGAGATCATCAGGCACTGCACTCCATCAATATCGAAATTCCCGACCATCAGGTCACTGCCCTGATCGGCCCCTCCGGCTGCGGCAAGTCCACCTTCCTGAAGACTCTCAACCGCATGAACGACCTGGTGGAAGGCATCCGCATCGAAGGTCTGGTCAGCTACAACGGAACGGACATCTATGATGCATCTACCGACGTGACCTGGCTGCGCAAGCAGGTCGGCATGGTGTTCCAGAAGGCCAATCCCTTCCCTATGAGCATCTATGACAACGTGGCATACGGCCCACGCACCCACGGCATCCGCGCAAAGAGCGAGCTGGACGGCATCGTTGAGCAGGCACTGCGCGACGCCGCCATTTGGGACGAGGTCAAGGACCGCCTGAAGACCAGCGCTCTGGGCATGTCCGGTGGTCAGCAGCAGCGTCTGTGCATTGCCCGCGCTCTGGCTGTTCATCCCGACATTCTGCTGCTGGACGAATCCACCAGCGCACTGGACCCCATCTCCACTTCTAAGATTGAGGACCTGATCGGTGAGCTGAAGAACCAGTACACCGTCATCATGGTTACCCATAACATGCAGCAGGCTGTGCGTATCTCTGACCAGACCGCATTCTTCCTGCTGGGCGAGCTGATCGAGTTCGGCGAAACCGAGCAGATCTTCAGCATGCCAAAGAACAAGAAGACAGAAGATTACATTTCGGGGAGGTTCGGATAATGAGACAGGCATACAACGAGCAGCTGCACACGCTGCATAGAGAACTGCGAGACATGGCAAATCTCTGCGAGCAGGCAGTCAGCCTTGCTGTGCAGTCCGTCACCAAGCGCGAAACCGCACTGGTGGATCAGGTGCGCGGCGTTGACGCACTGATCGACAAGAAAGAGCGCGACATCGAGTCCCTGTGCCTGAAGCTTCTGCTGCAGCAGCAGCCCGTGGCATCTGACTTGCGTGACATTTCCTCCGCACTGAAGATGATCTCCGACCTGGAGCGCATTGGCGACCAGGCCTCCGACATTGCCGAGATCTCCCGCTTCACCTCTCAGGTGGAGGGCGACGATTCCTTCGACGATCTGCGTCAGATGGCCGCTGAAACCGTCAAGATGGTCACCGAGAGCGTGGATGCATTCGAGCGCCATGACCTGGTGCTGGCTCGTGATGTCATCCGCTATGACTCTGTGGTTGACCGTTGGTTCGATCGCATTAAGACCGACCTGGTTGACGCCATTTCCAAGGACAACAGCCGCGGCGAGTATTACCTCGACCTGCTGATGGTAGCAAAGTATCTGGAGCGTATCGGCGACCACGCGACCAACGTTGCCGAGTGGGTTGAGTACTCCATCATCGGTCGGCGCTCCAAGGACGGCGTAATGCCTGAGGAAGGTCAGGAATAATCCGGATTTTACGGAGATTTAACACACTGCTGGTTTTGGATTTAAGATGTGTGCCC
>CAVJQJ010000254.1:0-3232 GCA_963651715.1 Anaerovoracaceae bacterium | reverse complement strand
TATCAAACCTTTGCTAAAGTGATCCCGCGCTGACCTTGATATTTACCGCTCCGGTCTGCGTATGTTGTCCTGCATTGCGTATTTCCCTCGAAGAACAGCACCTGTGCCACGCCCTCGTTCGCGTACATACGGACTTTGTTTGGCGTGTTGTTGCTGAATTCCAGTGTAATGTGACCTTCCCAACCTGCTTCCAACGGGGTTGCTAGATTGTCGATGCCACATCTTGCGTATGTGGATTTGCCAAGAACGATACCTGTCACATTCGGAGGCATCTTGATGTACTCAACAGAGCGGGTCAGAATGAAGCTGTTCGGGGGAATGTCAACGTATGTCCCCTTCTTGTAAGTGATGAATGAGTCATCGAGGTTTTTAGGGTCAATCAGCATGTTTTCCTTGCGGCTGAAAATCATGAACTCATCAGCACAGCGGATATCGTATCCGTAGGACGACTGACCAAACGACACAATCTTTTCATCACGATGACTAATCAGCTCTGGGGCATATGGATCAATCATGTCTCGATTCATTGCGTAGAATTCGATTTCTCTGTCACTTAATATGCACATAGTTACCTTTCTCTAAGTCGCTTGCAGGGGTTGCAGGAGTCGAACCTGCGATGTCGGGATCAAAACCCGATGCCTTACCGTTTGGCTAAACCCCCAGTAAGTGCTTGTCTGTCCAAGCTGTCATGCGTCATCAGTGCGTTCCATCTATCCGCAGCCAGCTGCTCACGCGTCGCCCGGACATAATTGCCCGCCTTGCATGTGCATGTGATCTGGATCGAAAACCCCATGTAGCCCTCTTGACCGATGCGGCACTCAATCGGATCCGCGCCACAGTCCTTACATCTCAACAAATCCATCGTCCTCAGCTCCTACAATTCCGGCATCCATCAGGCTGCGGTCCACATACTCCATCGCCAGCTGCTCAATGCCGACCGACGCTGATGTTCCGTGCAGCATGGCGTGGACTAGGTTGTAATGTGTCCGCGCTGTCCTGTCTGATACCCGTGCCCGCGCCGCAATATCCGCCAGCGCCTCCTTATCCTCAGCGCGCTGGAAATAACGCGCCACAATCTCTGTCCGGTAAATCACATCCCCGGAACCTGAAAAGCAGCGGTCCTTCATCTCGGAATATTGCGCGATCTCACGGACTGCAGCCCGCCAGTTATCGGAAACCATCCAGCCCTTGCAGCATGGGCGCCGACATTCGCATGGCACCCGAGGCAGCATGAAACGCGCCCGGATAATGCAGCCGATCCATGCCGCCTGCTTGTCCACTATCCGCTTGATGTTTCCAGCCTCTGCGGCACCATCAAGCCCGCTCAATCCCTTTCCGGTGCCTGCCGCCGGTATTTCTCCGATACGGACCGTTTTCACGTTGGTACCGTCGAAACGGTACGCAAAAGCCAGCGCATCAAATGAAGAACTAAACAAAGCCATCCCACTCTCCCCCAATCAGAACAACCTCAGCTCCCGGATTCACTGCGTAAACTTTCTCAACAACACACCGCCAGACCTGCGCATCATCGTCATAAGCGACATCGTTTAAGGCGTCAGATACCGCCTTTGCCAGATTGTCGTAATCAGGCCGCTTGATGTGCTTTATCTCGCCATTGGCTGCAGCCTCTCTCTTCCACTTCGGCCACGACTTAGGAATCGGAAAACGGAACTGGACCTGCATTTCAACAGGCCCGTGCATCATCCTCAAACCACGCATCGCATTCATGGCGACAACACCGGCGAAATGTTCGTATCCCTTTGTCTTTCTGTCGGTGAATGTCCCGTTCCGAGTCACTCTAGGCCGCGCCTTTGGAACCGGCTGCCCCGGTATGAAAAACCGCACCTTCATGTGTGCACCTCCAGATACTCCGCCACGCGTCTTTCACTTGCTGCCTTGAGGCGTGCTGTCCTTTCCCTGTCGATCTGCTGCGGCGTTTTTCGCTGTGATTTAACGCCGCCAAGAATCTTTGCGATCTTAGCGATACGCCTGTTGACCTCAGCCAGCTCGTCTTTCGAGATCTGCGACGGCAGCAGCGGCATCTCCACGCCATTCCAGCCAACCTGAACACCGGCAGCCTGCGCCTGTTCAATCGCCTCAACGCGGCGTGCTGGATCATGCCCCAGACTTGTCACGAACCTGACCGGCTGGCGCTTCTGTCTCGCTTCGTCAACCAGCTGCCTGTACACAGTCACGAAAACGGCGCGTGCCGCGACTTTATCCTTGAGCTCGACCAACAGCGGCTGCGCCTTGAGAAAAGCCACCTGCGCCTCTTCTGTCCACACCACCGTGGCTGATTCATCCCTTGCAGCCAGTGCACCTGCCCATGCCTCATCTGCATCTGGGCGGCCGTCCATCTCACGGCAGCGGCGTGCAATATCGACAGCGCGCGGCGGAAACTCACCGTGGTTGCAATGGTCCATCAATGCCTTGCGTACCTGCTGCACGGTGTACCCCTTGAGGAAAGTCAGCCAGCTCCGCAGCACTTCAGCGTCCGGCATCTGGCGGTCATAGCCAGCCATGACAGTCCGCAGCATAGGCAGCAATGTTTCGGCGCTTATCGGTTCCATGGTCCCTCCTTGATGTCAATCACCGGCGCGGTAAACTCCGCCATAATCCGGTCGTTGATTTCGGTGATGCTCTGTTTCCTGCGGACTCCACCGTTACGCCGCTGCATTTCAGCCTCACGGCGTACCCAGTTTCTGAAAGTCGCATCCCAGTCCAGCTTTGAGGCATTCGAGCCTGCCTCGGCTTTCCAGTAATCGACGAATTTATCGACAACCTCTTCAACGGGTATCGATGGCAGCTTGAACTGGCAGAACGCTTTGAGCTGGTCATTCGGCTGCCAGTCCGCGGGGATGCGCGATCCGCGCGCTCTCCCGGTTCTTTTAGGTTCTTTAACGGTTCCTTTAGGTTCCGTGTCCCGTTTTTGGGACTCTTTCTGTCCGTTTTCGGTACTCTTTCTGTCCGTTTTCGGTACTCTTTCCGTCCGTTTTTGGAACTGTTCCGTTTTTGGAACTGTTCCGTTTTCGGGACTCTTTAAAGCATCCAAGCAAAACCGATAAATGACTATCTGCCCCGTTCTACCGTCACGTTTTCCCGTGTCCTCAATAACGCCCATATCCTCCAGCTGCTTGAGCCCTGATATGACCGTCTTTCTGTTCATTTCTGTTATTTCTGAAAGATAATTCACAGATGGCCAGAACTCCCCGTCTACCGCTCCAGCCATATC
>CAVJQJ010000253.1:0-3696 GCA_963651715.1 Anaerovoracaceae bacterium | reverse complement strand
CTATTTATTTTGAAGGGGGAATTTTAAAAATCGTATTATAGCTTTGCCTCCAATGGACCGGTAAAAAGCAGCCAGCCATAGAAATTCGCTTTAAATCCCTCATTTCAAGATAGGTAAAATTCCTGAATTTGGGGTATGCTTCGCGGGATTTAATACTATCATTGTCACTCATGCTTGCTATTGCAAATATCGTACTGCCAGTCTTTGCCCTGATTATCGCAGGCTATCTGCTTCGTTTGAAAAACATCCTAAGTGAAACCGCCAGTAAAGAACTGAACCGTTTCGTCGTCTATCTGGCTCTTCCTGCCTTGATGATTGATATTTTGATCAACAGTTCATAGCACGAACTTTATCAACCGGGATTTCTTGGAGCTTTTGAACTCGGTGTTTTTATTATTTTCTTCGCCGTCTTGGGAATCCATTGGATCAGGTCGAAAAATCTTGTCTCCGCAACGATTGATGCAACTTCTGCATCCTATGCCAATACTGGCTATATCGGTATTCCACTCTGTGCTTTGACTTTTGGTGCTGACAAGTTGGCGCCAACGATGGTCAGTGCGATTTTGACTGTTTCTGCAAATTTCGCGGCATCAATCATTTTCATTGAAATGGGATCCAAATCAGGTAAGAATATACTTACAACCATTAAAAACGTCAGTGTTTCCCTTTGCAAGAATCCATTGATTGTTGCTCCTGTCTTGGCTGGACTATTGATGGTATCTGGATATCATTTGCCATATGGCGTGACGCAGTCGGTCAAAATTCTTAGCGGGGCGGCCAGTCCATGTGCATTGGTGGTGACAGGCATTTTTCTTGCGGAACGTCAGGAAAAAACAAGCGCAGGTATTTCAATTGAGCTGACGTTCTTGAAATTGATTGTTCAACCATTGATTGTCTGGTTTCTTGCATTCTATGTTTTCGATATGCCTTCGCTATGGGCTAAATCGGCGGTCATTCTCTCTGCATTGCCGACGGGAACTGGGCCATTCATGCTTGCAGAACTGTATGGAAAAGGAGGTGGTATTGCTTCTCGAACCATTTTCCTGTCAACACTCTTTGGTATCCTGACACTTTCAGTGTGGCTGACATTTATTTAGGTTCTTGGTGAGATTAGAGCAATGATGGTGCATGCAATGTATCAAGTTGCACTAGAATCATAATAAAAATGGCTGAAGAACAGGAAAACAGAAGTCTATGACTGGCACTTTTTATGCATATCTGTGAAAGAAGCCACCATAAAGAGGTTACGATGACAATTCTAATTATAGAAATGGGAATTCCACCAGGGAAAATCCCAGAAAAATGCGGAGAAACAGCCCAATGGTTTGTTAACCGCTTATCAGAAATTGGCAAAAAAGCCAAAATTGTCAGGCCATACTTAGGGGATGCAATTCCAGAGCCGAACACAATAACAGGAGCTATCATCACGGGGTCTTGGTCCATGGTTACGGACAAGGCTGATTGGAGTGAAAGGACTGCAGATTGGATCCGACAGGCAATCCCCTTGGATCTGCCATTATTGGGCGTATGTTATGGTCATCAATTGATGGCATATGCTTTGGGAGGCAAGGTTGGTGCAAATCCCAAGGGGGGTGAAAAGGGTTCTTTTCCAGTGACATTGACAGATTCAGGAAAGAACAATCCATTGCTGGATGGATTTCCTGAAACGTTTCAGGCAAATCTTTTCCATGAGCAGAGTGTTATAACTCCCCCACAAAATACTGAAACACTGGCTTTTTCAGCAAAAGATAAACACCAGATGCTTCGATACAATACAAGTGCATTCTCCGTGCAGTTTCATCCTGAATTCACCAGGGAAATCCTGCTGGCTGCATGGGAAGACTATACAGGTGGGAAATCTATAGGGACTTGCCCGATTGCCAATCAAACAGAATGGCCTCGGAAATTGCTTAAAAATTTCTGCAGAATGGTTGAGGATATTGGTTGATAAGGGGATTAAAAATATCCAATTGAGACGGTGTTTTTACGGTAATCTGCGAAAGAAAGGATTTTTGACATGGGAAAGATTGTTATTCTGACTGGTAGTCCAAGAAGGAAGGGTAATACAAATACCATGGTCAAGAGCTTTGCCGAAACAGCTTTAGCAAAAGGGCATGAAGTTCTTCAATACGACACCGCATACATGAAGATTACTGGTTGTCGAGGTTGCGACAAGTGCTATTCCAGAGGATCTCCTTGCATCTATAAACATGATTTCAATAGGATTGCAGATGATATTCTGGGTGCTGATTTTATTCTGATTGCAGCACCGGTTTATTGGTATACATTTCCATCACAGATAAAAGTCTTGATTGATCATTTCTACGCTTTCTGTGTGGGAGGAAAAGATTTCAAAGGCAAGAAGTGTGCATTGATTTCCTGCTGCGCAGAATCCACGATGGATTCATTTGATGGCATTAAGTTTTCTTTTGAAAGGACGATGCAATATCTGCAATGTGAGATTGTCGATGAGATTCTTATTCCAGATGTCACAGCACCCGAGGATATAAAGAAAACGGATGGCGAGAAAAAGGCCACGGCATTGGCCATGTCGCTTGATCTGTAATATATCAAAATATTTTGGCATCCTTTATCATTCTGATAGAATGCCATTCTGTTGATGCCTGGGTGGTGAAATTGGTAGACACAAGAGACTTAAAAGTTCTTGTGTCTCCTAATTTGATATTGAGTCTGCCATTATACAGTCTCTTTTTAAGGGCGGATGTGGTGAAATTGGTAAACACAAGGGACTTAAAATCCCTCGGAGCGATCCTTGTCGGTTCAAGTCCGACCATCCGCACCATTGAATTCAATTATAAGCCCTGAGACAACAGGGACAATGCCTTAGCACCTTCCACCAAGTGGTTAATATTCAGGTGGACATACTGCTGGGAGACCACCACTGAGCTATGTCCCATCCACTCCTTGATAAAGAAGGCATTCTTGCCAGCCATACCCAGCCTTGAAGCGCAGGTATGTCTCAGGCTGTGGATGATGAAGGTGTTGTCGAAGCCCAGAGCATTCTTCAGTACATCCCAGTCTCTTCTCAGGGAGTACTCATTCATATCATCGAACAGACGCTGGTTCCTCTGTCTTTTCTCTACGATTCTCTTTGCACGACAGGTGAGGGGAACCTTTCTTCCTTTGCCAGACTTGGTAGCTCCATCATGAAGTGCTGCCATACCATTCTGACAGTCAGCCACGAGTATCATCAGGGATTCCATCTTGCGGAAGCCTGTATCGATCGTGAACTGTATGTAATCTTTCAGGTCAGCCAAGCCAAGTGAATCACAGGCTTTATAAATAAGCTTTTCTTCAGCTGGACTGATGACTCTCTTTCTGTTCTGTCCTTCCTTCTGGCGTGGCATACGGAAAGCGAAGGGGATAACACTTTCTTCTTCAGCCACCTTGAGCATTAGGGAGAGGGCAGAGAGTTTCCTATTGATAGTGCTGGGGGAATTCCCAATGCGGTAAAGGTACTCTACAAAGTCATTCACTCTCTTTCGAGTTATGCTTGAAATCAAGCACTTTTCACCCAAAAAATTGATGACCATCTGTGCATTGGCTTCCTGCTTGCCGGAATCCTGAGACCACTTGAGAACCTTGGTTCTTCTGAGGATATCTTTGAGGGTAATCCTGCGTTCAGCCTTGGGTGTATTAAGGACAGGGTTCTTTTCAAAAGTCTGTGCTTCAGAG
>CAVJQJ010000252.1:0-3748 GCA_963651715.1 Anaerovoracaceae bacterium | reverse complement strand
CAGCTCCTTGCTGCTCAGATCCTTCATTATATGCTGGTTCAAGATTGGACCAAGCTGTACCAGCTTTTCCGCTGACAGGATATTGGTATGATCAACATCTTCTAAATAGGTGATTTCTAGCTCATTGACCAGCGGTGTCCACTGTGCCTCAGGCTGAATATATGGAAGCAAATCTTTGCAGGCCACATATAAATGCATTTTTCCATTAAATTTCTGCATTCTGTATGGCTTGAGTAGACGTACGGCATCGCGGTAGTTGGCAAAAATATCTTCCTGCATTTGCAATGCCTGCTGATGCAAGTCGCCATCTGCCTCTGCCATCAGGTCGGCAAAGAACTGCATCTGTTCTGCTTCAGCATTTTTTTCTTCAACAGATTCTTCTTGCCATTGATGAATTTCAGCTGGGTAAGTATCTAGTAAGCCCAGATATTCCACCTGATGACCGAGGTCTTGCAGTCTGACGGCAAGTGCATAAGCGACAGTTCCTCCCAGAGAGTAGCCAAGTAATCTAAATGGGCCTTCTGACTGCTGTTGCAATAATAGAGACAGTTGTTTTTCCACCAATTCTTCCATATTTTGACAGCTGGCTAGCAATCCATGTGGTCGTGGTGACTGGAAACCAATAATCGGCATATCAGCATCCAAATAACGGTTTAATACCGTATATTGCCAGGCTGAACCTGAGCCTGGGTAGAAACAGAACAATGGCATACCTGAACCCGAACGGATGGGCAATATGTCCTGCATGCCAGTCTTTTCAACTTCAGCCAAGCGCTCTTTAGACAAGAGCAGGGCTGCGATTTTTTCAACACTGGCATTGATCATCAGTTCGCCAATTGAAATCGTCTGATTAAAGGCTTTTTTGATTTCTATGGCTAAACGCATGACCAGAATCGAATGGCCACCGATGGTAAAGAAATCGTCATCCATCGCAATCGGTGCATGGATGTTGAGCAACTTCTGGAAAATCTCACAAATCTTATGTTCCAGCTCATTGCCTGCAAAACGTTTTACTGCAGTTTGCTGGTTGCGATCTGGCTTTGGTAAGGCTTTGCGGTCCAGTTTTCCATTATGACTCAGCGGGAACTGCTCCAGACAGATAAATTCGGCTGGACACATATATTCCGGTAAACGCTGTCTTAATTTTTTCTGAAGTACACTGATATCAATGGGCTGGGATGTCTGCAAATAGGCAACCAGTTGCATCTCTGTATGCTTGTCCGTGTGTTCGTCGAGCTGTAGCGGATGTACAACCACATTCGAAACACCGGTGCATTCGCGAATCTGTTGTTCAATTTCACCCAGTTCAATACGTTGACCACGAATCTTCAGCTGGTGATCAGTACGTCCAAGATACTGAATGCTGCCATCCGTATTCCAGCAGGCAATATCTCCCGTTCTGTACATGCGTTGTCCAGACTGGAATGGATTGGCTACAAAACGTGTGGCAGATAATCCTGCACGGTTCCAGTAGCCCATCGCCAGCTGTGTGCCAGCAATATACAGTTCACCTTCAACCCCAACTGGAACAGGACGCAGATACTGATCCAGGATATAGAGCTCAGTATTCCAGACTGGGTAGCCAATCGGGATACTATGTGGATGCTGGGCAATCTGTACTTCATTCGCTTCCATAAAGCTCACATCTACCGCGGCTTCAGTTGGACCATACAGGTTATGTAAGGCACAGTTGAACCGGCTTTTAAAGCGTTTTGCAACTTCGGTACTTAAGGCTTCACCACTACAGAACACGCGCTGCAGACTCAAGTCCTTATGGTCAGTATTTAAGAAAGCGCTCACCGCTGTTTCAAACACGCTTAACATGGAGGGAACGAAATGTAGCGTGGTAATGCTATGCTGCTGGATCAAATCGAGGAGCTGCATCGGGTCTTTATGGGCATCGACGGGTGCCATCACCAGTTGGGCACCGGTCAGATAGGACCAGAAAAACTCCCAAACTGAGACATCAAACGTACATGGGGTCTTCTGCAGAATACGGTCTGCCTGTGTCAATGGATATTGATTCTGCATCCACAAGATTCGGTTGACAATGGCCTGATGCGAAACTAGCACCCCTTTGGGTTGTCCCGTTGTGCCCGAGGTATAGATCATATAGGCAGGGTGTTGCGGACTAATCAGTGGTGCGGTTATGCGTTGTTCAGACAGTACAGGCAGCAGCGCATCGAAGTGGTAACGGCTGATACTCATTTCCTCAAGCAAACCAGAGGCAGTGATCAGCAGGCGGGGCTCTGCATCCTGCAACATGTACTCGATACGGCTCAGCGGATGCTGCAAATCAATCGGCAAATAGGCTGCACCAGTTTCAATCACGGCCAGAATTGCCAGGCTGAGTCGTGCAGAACGCGGCAGGGCAATCGCCACCACATCACCGGGTTGTACGCCTAGCGATTGCAATTGTTGACTTAAAGCCACAACCTGCTGTTGAACTTCTGCAAAGCTCAGCGCATTTTCACCTTCGACCAGGGCAATCTGTTGAGCATGCTGTTGCAGGGCATTACGCAGCAACTGTTGCAGCGTCGTTTGTGCGACTGGATGTGCAGTATGATTGATGCGCTGAATCAAGGCCTGCTCAGTTTGATCTTGTAGCGGATAATGGCATAACACCTGTTCAGGTGACTGCAATGATGTTTCGATCATTTGAACCATACGGGCGAGGAATTGCTCAGGCGCTTGAATCACGCCACGCTGTTCCAGAAGTAATTCGATGGCATCATCTGGAATCACCAACAAGGCCAATGGATAGTGGCTATATCCTCGATTATGCAGATGCTGGATCTTGGCTTCGCCGAACTGTTGCTGTAAATAGCCCTGATCTGGATAGTTTTCAACCACCAGTAGAGTGTCAAATAGATTGCCCTGTCCGAGGTGTTGCTGGATTGCACTGAGCCCTATGCCATCATGTTCCAGGTGCTGACTGTGCAGACGTTGTAGTTCAGCCAATTGCGACCATAAACTCATCTGCATATTGAGCTGTACCCGTACCGGAATGGTATTCAGGAATAAACCAATTTGTTGCTCCAGTCCAGCAATCGCAGCGGTACGGCCGGAAACCGGTGTGCCAAAAATGAGATCATCTCGATGGGCATACATTTGCAGGGTCATGGCCCAGATCATTTGCATATACACATTCAGCGTAATACCACATTGACGCAAACGCTGCTGCAGCGCGTGTGAGATTTCAGAGCTCAGTCGAAGGCTATGCTCTTGCACTGGCTGCTGTTCAAAACCATTAAACAGCAGCATCGCTTGGGCATTGGCAAGATCACGTTGCCAAACATCTAGATCGGTCTGCTGCTCACGACCAGCCAGTTGTTCAATGACCGACTGATAACTATATTGTAGTCCCGGCAGCTCGTTTTCCGGATGCTGGTAGGCCTGAATCAGATCTTGCATAAAGAGCGGCGTTGACCAGCCATCAGTTAACAGGTGATGGACCAGTAGCAGCAGTTCATATTGATCCGGCTGATGTTGTAGTAGTACGGCCTGAATCAGACCGTTTTCCTGATCAAGCTGCAGTGGCGGCTGTAGGATGTCTTGAATTCGGGCTTCAAGATGCTGAGCTTCACATGGAATATAGTGTAATGGCCAGGCCTGTTGCGGCTTTAACGAATAAATAAATACCGGCTCTTCACTGATCTGGCTGTCGAACCAGCCAGACAGTTGTGGGTGCTTGTGCAGAACCTGGTTAAAGGCGAGTTGTAGACGTGCAAAATCGACAGTGCCTTTT
>CAVJQJ010000251.1:0-3945 GCA_963651715.1 Anaerovoracaceae bacterium | reverse complement strand
GCTTACTACGACTTAAAGAGAACTTCTGCACTAGAGGACGCGACCCCTCCGAGACTGCGACAAATTACGATGCTATGCCTATTCTATCAGAATCAATTTCTGCAAAACATGGACAAAAGTCCATTTTTTAAGGAATTACGACCACGAATTGAACAACACCGATATTTCAAGGCTGGATTACGATGACATCCACGAGATTCATGAAATCTACAAGGTGTTCCACACCATCAGTATGCTGAGAAAAGCATAGAAAAAAGGGGATGCGTACTGCATCCCCTTACATCAACGACCTAAAGCCTGTCGCAAGGCACTTCCGAAAATCTCCCCTGCCGTATCACCAGACACCTGAGGACTGCTCAATCTGGTTGACCGACTGGAAATAGGCGTAGTCCGTCTTGGCGGAGTGATCTGTGCGGAATCGTACAGACTCTTCATATGGAAAGCCCACTGCTCTGGCGGAATATTGTTCGCAATATTCTGGATGACTCCAGGCCGTTGCAGATACTGGGCGATATACCGTTCCTTCGCCTTGAAGTTTGGATCAGTCTTTTCAAGATACTGGAACTGCTGTGTCGCAGACTGCACAAACCCATTGATGCGGTTCCTGAAATCATTCTGCTGGCGTACTGCTTCCTGCTGTTGTGCGACACTTGCCTTACGCCGATCTTCCATACGTTTCAGGCGTGCATAGTCGGTTGCCATCCATTCAGGGGCTTCGAACGAATCGACCGCATCCTTGATTTTGTCGTAGCCTTTGTAAGGATCAGAACCAGGAGCCACTTTGCCCATGCGCGCGTATATTGCTTCACGTTCCGCTTCAAGCAGATCCAGAGCCACCTGCATATCAGCGTCACTTGCTGAACGAGACAGACGGCAGAACTCCAGCGTCTTGGCGAAGTCATCTGGTGCCATGCCAGTATTGCGGATGATGTTTGCAAACTGTTCGTTCTGGTTGCGGATACCGTCAGCGTCCATCTTCAGCTTGTTGTGTTCAGAAACCATCTGCTTGATTCTGTCTCTGGCACGCTGTGACTTCACATCAGAAAGCAGGTCATCTACATTGACAGACTCATTCGATTGAGATGCCTGTTCAGACTGTCTCTGATTGCCGTCATCGACCTGACTTTCTTTGCCCGCCTGCGGTTCAGTCTTTTCCGCTTCCTCATCAATTCCTTCCCTGACCTGATTGAGAGCATCCTCAAAGATTGACCGTGGGCTTTCATCTTCCGGGGAATCCTGCTGTCCTTCGCTGTTGGAATCATCATTGGAATCGTCCTGTGCTGGTTCTTCCTGTGGTTCTTCGACAGCAGTCTGTTCTTCGACTGCCTGTTCCTGTGGTTCTTCGACCGCTGTGTTTTCGTTTTCTTCCACCTAAACCTCCTACTGCTGTGGTTGCTGTTCCTGTGCCTGTGCCTGTGCCTGTTGCATTGCCGCCTGTGCCAGTTGCTGCATTTGCATCTGTTGAATTTGCTGCTGAGTGATTTTCGGAACGAACTCATCAACATCTAAGCTGTCATCAAAGCGTGCAATTGTTTCTTTCAAGAGATTTTCAAAAACACTGTAATCTGCGCCGTTCATCTGCAACTGAATGATTTGACCAATAAGAGGTTGGATCACTTGAATCATTTGCAGCCACGTTTCACGCTCTTCTTGCTTGTTCGGCGCACCCGTTGATCCTGCGCGAATGCGAATTTCAATCAGATTAAAGACTTCTTCACGCCGTTCTTCTTCTGAAATGCCTTGCCATTGCGAGAGATTCCACTGGTAATTTTGCTTAACGATGACTGGCGTTTGTAGCCCCGTCATTGGATCGAGCTGTAATCCCATTTGGTTTTGCCCGCAGATCTTTGCGACCTGTTCACCACTAATTGTGAGCAGTAGAATTTCAGCCGTATACTGCGCAATGTCTTGCAAAAAGTCTTCAACTTGATCACGAAACTCTGCGACACGCCCGGACAAAGACTGCTGCATGATGTTTGCTTCCGTCGCTGTTTTCGCTTGAACAATCGTTGAGCGCGCCGCATCTTGCATGCCGGAGACCTGTTCCCAGTCATAGCGCACACCTGAGACATCATAGACTTGCGGATCAATTGGCGGATGTTGCTTCGGCATAATCAACTGCTGAACATTTTGCCCGTCGCCATCGAGCATTGTGACCTCACCCAATTCTGAGACAATGAAGTTTTTAATGTCCTTTTGACTGATTGACGATGCGGTAATCCAGCCGGGTTTGATTAAGTCGCGGTGATCGTTGAATTTATCGCGCGTCTTATTGTGTTCGTCTTGCAGTCTTTCAAGCAGATCAACGAGCGATGGGCCAAAAAACGTCCCGTCAACCGTCTGATACGGCAGTAAAAAGAACGGATACCAGCGTTCCCCAACCGCCTCCGGACTATACGGCTCTTTGAGCCAAAAATCGCACCCTTCGGCGAACGTATAGACACGCTCAGACGATTTATCCCACACCTCGTAAATAACAACTTGATCTTCATCCTTTAAAGGCTCTTTATTACCCGAAGGAATCCAAGTTTCGTTAAATTCCTTTTCGTTATAACGCTTCGCTTTATCCAGCTTGTAGCCAAACATCCCTTCGGCCACATCTTTTTTCATCGGAATGATCTGACAAATCCAGTCCGCCTCTCGATAATCCCAAAATTCTGCGACCGACGGATCAACGATGATGTTTTCTGTCATCACGCGGTCAATCACAATCCCTTCGCTTTTAACCGTCTCGACTTGCTTTTCAAGCGCGGCAATCGTCTGCTCTAACTCTTCTTTGACGAGTTCCTGCTCTTGCCGTGCTTCATCGTCTTGTAATTCCATCAAAAGCTGCTCAACACGCAAAAGATTATCTTGAGAGTCTTGAATACGCCGTTGGATGATCGGATCACGCCGAATATCTTGCTGATAAGTCACCTTGACGCATCCAATTGAGCAAGTCATTGCCGAGCGTACTGTGCTTTTCGCTTTCGTTTTGAGGTTCGCATCATCCAAATAACGATTCACGACTTTTTCAACGGTCTTTGTGAACAGCTTTAGCTCATCTTCTTGATAGTTTGCGATGACTGCGATTTCTGGATTTTTAGCGTAGATATTCGGCAGCATGGCCGTAATCGTGCCTTGAATTAAATTAGCGCGCAGTTTATTCCAACGCTCGTCATCCGGATCTGCATCAAGATTAAAGCCTTGCACCAGTTTACGGTGATGCTTAACCCGTTCGAAGTACTTGTTATAGTGCTTTTTCGCATTCTCGATCCGAGATTTCCACTTTTTGCACAGCTTGTCCGGCTCTGGTGTCGGCTTAAACTGCGGTGCATTGACAACCGCAACAACGTCAATATTGTCGTCCGGCTGCGCATCATCCATTATTTCCGAATACATAAACTAATATCCCCTCCTTCTTCACGTTTCGAATATTCAATTTCTGTTTCTTTGATCGGCTCATCCGGTCGACGGCGTTTTCTCATGACGCCATAGCGCGTTGCGTCCCACGCGTGGTCCTCCAAAGTTGTATCAACATCTTCAGGATTCAGTTCATCTGGCGGTAATACCGGAACAGTCCGAAGCCAATGCTTGCAGGTATCGAACACCTTCAACCTGTCCTCTGAAAGCAGACGTATTATTTCCTGTGCACCGTTCACCCTGCTGCCCTTTGCGTTCCATGCACCAATCCAGCGGACACCCTCATCACGGAATATCTGCCCGATACTCCTGTCAGTGCCAGTGTTCGAGAAAATTGCAGGATCAGCCAGGTTCATTCGGTCCTCATAGCCCCACTTCTTGTCACGTTCCTCAATTTTCTTAACCTTGCGTGCCACATCGACCGCTGTTTCCTGACTGCCCTGTCCTGCTTTCTCGCCGGCGCCGTACAGCTCACGCCACAGATAGATGCACCCATCTGGATCCATCGCAAACCAGTACACCGCATAAGGCGCACGGTAGCCC
>CAVJQJ010000250.1:0-4354 GCA_963651715.1 Anaerovoracaceae bacterium | reverse complement strand
CCTGTCACTGGTTTGACCAGGAGTCTCATCCAGACTTCAGAAAGCTTTTTCCTGAATCTTTTGATAACGATCAGGGAAGCGATGCTATCAAGTCGGAAGACACTGACAGCAAAAAAAGCAAAAGCCCTTCTAAAAAAATCCCTATTGAAGCTGTCCGCCAATTGAATGGATACGTCAATATAACGACCCACAGGGGTGGGCTCAGGATTATGTTGATTTATCCTGTCGAATCAATGACTCAGGAAGCATCAAATGCTCTGCTGAAAATTCTTGAAGAACCTCCCGAAAACTCCTTATTTCTATTGGTAAGCAGTCATATTGGGTCATTGCTTCCAACAATACTTTCACGCTGTGCCAAGCTTGCTTTTCCCTTACCGCCCCAAATGGAAAGTCTTGAGTGGCTAAAAGAGCATCTGGTTGATGAAGCTGAACGCTGGTTGGCTGAACAGGGAGGAGCTCCACTTTTAGCTAAGGAAGCTGCTGAACAGAAATTGAATGTAGTTGAACATACCCTGTTTTTGCAGCAACTATGCAGTCTATCTGATAAATCCTTACTGAAAACAGCTGAGCAACTGCAAAAGGTTCCCGTCAGGCAGATTATTCTCTGGTTTCAACGATGGCTTTACGATTTGCTTTCCCAAAGCCTGACTGGTTGCATACGTTATTATCCAGCTCAAAGTGAGATCATCAGAAAATTAAGCGGCAAGGCAAGCCTAGGGAAACTTCTCGAAGTCATTAAACAGACAACAGAACGTAAAAGAAGGGCAGATCATCCTCTTGTTCAAAGATTGGTCATGGAAGATATGCTGTTTGAATACAATCAGATTTTTAAATGAGGGGCAGGCAATTTCTGTAGAATATTGTCTTTAGCTCACTTATCTTTTACATATATGTACGTAGATTCACACTGCCATTTACACCTCAGAGATCTTGCAAAACGCCAGTCTGAAATCATTGAGCGGATGGTTGATAATCAAGTCAGTCATGCTCTTTGCGTCTGCATCAGTCTGGAAGATTTTCCAGATGCATTGAAATTAGCAGAACGAAAGAAAAACATTCATACAACTGTTGGGGTACACCCAAATCCTCAAGGTGTTGAAGACCCCACTATTGAGAAACTCATTGAGTTGACACAACATCCCAAGGTTGTAGCGATTGGCGAAACGGGGCTTGACTATTACAGAGTGAAACCACGTCAGCGCTGGCAGATGGATCGATTCAGAACCCAGATCCGTGCTTCCAGAATCTGTGGAAAGCCATTGATTATCCATACCAGAAATGCACCAGATGACACATTAAGGATTCTTCGCGAAGAAGGCGCAGGGATAAACAAAGGTGGGTATGCCGGTATCATTCATTGCTTCAATGAGAATATGAATTTTGCCCGTGAAGCTCTGGATATGGGGTTTTATATCTCTTTCTCGGGAGTTCTGACATATCCTGCATCAAAAGACCTTCGTAAAGTTGCAGGTTATATTCCGCTTGACAGATTGCTGATTGAAACTGATTCACCATGGCTTACGCCTCAGGCGTATAGAGGGCAAACCAATGAGCCGACATATGTTCTGGAAGTTGCCAAACAACTGGCTGCTGTGCGTGGAATGACCATCGACAAGATTGGACAGATAACATCTGAAAATTATTTCCGTCTATTCAACATAGAATCGGCTCAATAATCCAGGCCGGGATTTGAATTTGGAACTCTGCTTATGTTACGTGCCTTTAAGAATGCCTGCATCCAACTGTTATTGCTGATTGTTTCAAGCTGTTTCATCTGTCAGTCTGTTATGGCGGACGAAACAGATGATTGGTTTATTGCTGTTCAGAATGACTATGCCAGCAAAATCAAGGATATGTTGGATCACGGCTTTAATCCAAATACAGTCGAGTCAAAAAGAGGGGATACCGGTCTGATTTTAGCAATGAGAGAAGATTCAAACCGTGTTCTGGAGGTACTCCTGGCAGACAAAAGGACAAAACTCGATACTGTCGCTTTCAATGGCGATAATGCCTTGATGATTGCATGCTATCGGGGTAACGAGAAAGCTGTACAGGCATTATTGAAAAAAGGAGCAAAGGTCAATAAGAATGGCTGGACCCCTTTGCACTATGCTGCGGCAAATGGGAATAATACAATTGTCAAAATGCTGCTGATTAGAGATGCCTTTGTTAATGCAGCATCGCCAAATGGAACGACCCCATTAATGATGGCGGCAAACGGTGGTCATATTTATACCGTGAAACTTCTTTATGAAAATGGTGCTGATCTGACCATCACAAATCAGCAGAAACTGTCCGCCATTGATTTTGCCAATATGAATCAGAATACAAAAATTGCGGAAGGTATCCAATACCTCATTGAAAAGGAAGAAAGAATGGAAAAAACCAGGAATACTCTCCCGCTTTTTCCATTCTAAGAATTACATCAGGCCTTCCACTTTTTCTCTGGGGTCAATACAGAAGGCATCGCTTTCGGGAAAGTCGCAGGATAGTCAGCATTGTAGTGAAGTCCTCGGCTTTCCTTTCGTGACAGAGCGCTTTTAACAATCAGCGAAGCGACATCGACAAGATTACGCAGTTCAAGAAGATTCTGGCTGATAATGAAGTTTGCGTAGTATTCATCAATTTCTTCTCTTAACAGATTAATGCGATGCTGCGCACGCTCCAGACGTTTAGTCGTTCGGACAATCCCTACATAGTTCCACATAAAGCGGCGCAGCTCGTCCCAGTTATGAGAAATCACAACATCCTCATTTGCATTTGAAACCTGACTTTCATCCCAATCAGGTAAATCCCTAAAGAGATCTACAGGTTCGGACACGATTTGTTCTGCAGCGGCTTTGCCAATAACCAGACACTCAAGCAGCGAATTGCTTGCTAGACGGTTTGCACCATGCAATCCTGTACATGCAGTCTCTCCGACAGCATAAAGATTCCTGATATCGGTTCGACCTTTGGTGTCAGTAACCACACCACCACATGAAAAATGGGTGGCAGGTACAACGGGGATTGGCTCTTTTGTCATATCAATGCCCAATTCAAGACAACGGGCATAGATGGTAGGGAAGTGTGATTTAAGAAATTCAGGATCCTGATGACTGATATCCAGATGGACATAGTCCAATCCCCGCTTCTTCATTTCAAAGTCAATTGAGCGAGCGACAATATCCCGAGGAGCAAGCTCAGCACGTTCGTCATGCTCTGGCATAAAACGTTTTCCTGCATCTGCTCCAGCATCTGGAGGCAGTTTCAGCAAACCACCTTCACCCCGCACAGACTCAGAAATCAGGAATGACTTTGCATAAGGATGATACAGGCAGGTTGGATGGAATTGGACAAATTCCATGTTGGCCACGCGACAACCAGCCCGCCAAGCCATGGCAACTCCGTCGCCTGTTGATGTGTCTGGATTCGTTGTATACAGATAGACTTTCCCGGCTCCCCCTGTTGCGAGAACTGTATGACGGGCAGAAAACGTACGCACAACGCCCTTTGCCACATCAAGTACATACAGACCATAGCATTTAACAGGCTGTTCATCTTCTCCGAGTTTATCTGAAGTAATCAGGTCAATGGCACAATGATTTTCAAATAATTGGATGTTGTCATGACTGTGAATGACTTTCTCCAATGTTTCCTGTACAACATGGCCTGTTGCATCAGCGGCATGAAAAATCCTTCGCTGGCTATGGCCACCTTCACGTGTCAGATGATAATCCTTATCAGGCGAAGAATCGCGGGAAAAAGGAACTCCCTGATTAATCAACCAATCAATTGCTTCGCCACCATGCTCGACAATAAATTGAGTTGCCACCTCGTCGCAAAGACCTGCCCCCGCGGTCAGCGTATCTTCAAAATGCTTGTCCGTACTATCAAGAACGGGATTCAATACTGCTGCAATACCACCTTGGGCAAGATTACTGGAGCTTTCCCAAAAGGTACGTTTACAAATGACTGCAATCTTATACGTCTTGGGGAGACGGAGGGCAACAGAAAGTCCAGCAAGACCGCTGCCAACAATCACCACGTCAAAATTCATGACTGATTTCCTAGAAAAATTCAATAAAGGCTAATCATATGACATATTTGAGCAATAGTCATTCATTCAGCAGGAAAGAAACAACTAAATCTCATAATATACATAAAGATATAAAAATATCTATTTGATTCAATTGGAGTTAATGTATATTTTCTAATCATTTCAATTAACATAAAAAAACCGCTGATTTACAGCGGTTACCAAAGGACAATTTCAAGAAGCAGTATCAGAATGCTTCCCAAGTTGGTTCAATGGAATTTGCATAGAAATCATCATTTGTCGTATGGAAGCAGTCGCCGAAACGGGCAACATAAT
>CAVJQJ010000249.1:0-4551 GCA_963651715.1 Anaerovoracaceae bacterium | reverse complement strand
GAGAAAGGGTTTCAGCCTATCTCTGATAAATGTCCACAGATATCGTTACAGGCTCGGCAGGACGGTCAGGATTGATGATGGCGAGTTTCTCGTTCACCTTGTCCAGAAGGGGTGAAATTGCAACAAACCTTGCGACTACACAGGGTCAAATCGCTCAGGTGGCTAACAATGCTACCAACGGTATCAATGTCCTGACTGCTTCCCTGCAGTGCTTGCAGAACACCGTTGCAGGTATCACCGCAACCTACGTTCCATCTGCGAAGGTAACTCCGCAACCGATGAACCTGTACAACAGTTGGACAGCTCCAACCACTACCACCACTACAACCTAAGAGGTGAGTAATGGCTCTGAACAATGAAGCTGTTCAGATGGCATTGGCAGACTTTGTGGACAACAGAGTCTTGCCAGCCATCAGTGAAGATAATTCCGCTATCCGTTGGATGATTGGTGGTGTCTCAACGGTCGGTCTTGCTCGCATGAAAGACCTGATCCACACATATCGTCCTTTATTGTCAGCTATGGGTTTCATTGATGTTGACGGCAACTTCGTGCTTGATGTCATCGAGCGATTTCTCAACTCCGCTTTTGACAAACAGGCATCATTACGGATGCCGTTGCTTGGTGTTCCCTTTAAGTTTGATAGATCGGATGGCAATTATCTCGTTGAAGCATTACGCAGATATGGGGGTTAATAATGGAAAAGACCTTATTGCAGATAATGATGGATAACACTTGTGATAAACTCCACGATAGATTGAATCATTTATTGTCTTTCGATGCGTCCAAAATGGACTGCGAAGATGTCAATGAGATTCACCACATCTGGGAAGTTATCCAGATTATCCATAACCTGAAGAGGTAAATAGTGATGGGGAATGTTACGCATTTTTACACAGAGAGCTGTTTTCCTGTGTAATTTCAACGATGTAATATTCCCCTCCTTCGCACCGAACAGCAACACCGACCGCATGGACCGCCTGCGCCTCACCATCATCGAACCCAACGGCACAAAAACCTCACAGACACTCAAACGCATCGATAAAGACTGACCTTTGCCAGCCGACAGCACAGACAGCAAAGCCCGCCATCCATGCGGGCGTTTCTATCGCATCAACCACAAAAAACCAGGCTGAATGACTGCCACATCGACAGACAGCCCCAGCATCCTAAAACTAAATGCCCCGCAAGCCTGTGGTACCGGCACAAAAACTGAAAAATAAAAACCGAGAAAGGATTTTTGTATCTCAAAGGCTACACTCCATCGATATTTGCCTTTAATAATGAACAACTAACAGGATATTAAAAAAATTTCTTGTCTATATTTTTTACTCATTTAGAATCCGCCATGCACTGATAAATGAAATATAGGACCCTTTTAATGGCGAATATTAGACCCAAATTTGCAACAAACGCCGAGCAATACAGCATCATGCGGTTCATGATCAAGGTGATAAGAAAAAAAGCACGTCTTACACAGATGGAACTGGCCCAGAAAATCAAGAGACCCCAGAGCTACTTCAGCAAGATTGAGACCGGTGAACGTGACATCGATCTGGTCAAGTTGGATATCCTCTGTACAGCCTGCAGAACCACACTGTCCAGCTTCGTCCGGGAATACAAAAAAATAACAGGAGGCATGCCAGCCTGAAGCAATACAACAAGTTGACCACCGTCAGCCTGCCCAGCGATACCATCTCTGCTTCCGTTATCTAGACGAAGCACTTCATTTTCCGATATCAGCCTGCTTCTCCGGGAGCAGGCTTTTTTGTCATAAGAAAAAACCGCCTTGATGGCGGTTTTTCTATGTCTGGAACACGGGGTAGGAAATAACGGGAAACAGCTACTAGAATTATTCCATCAACAGATTTCAGGCGACGGCTATGAACTTCAGGGAATGGATATTATCCAATGCAAAAAAGGAATCCACCGCAAAACACTATTACGGTGCGATTTATGGTGAACGACTGAATGATCTGCTGACGCTTCTTGGATTCAATCAGCGGATTTTCGAAATCGACAGCATTGAGAAATTCTCTGACATCCATCAAAAATTGATTGCATCCCCAGCATTCAAGGAACTCAATAAAGTGGGCAACCGTATGTACAGTGCGGCATTGAACCACTACGCCAGTTATCTGAAGAGCATCGCCACAGTTGATGCCGTTGAAAAAGATATGGCTGAGATTGCAGAAATGCCCGTCACCGAAACCGAAAAAACGGAACTCCGCCAGACCAGAATCGGTCAGGGGAAATACCGTCGGAAACTCATGACACTCTGGAACAACCGCTGTTCTGTAACAGGCTATGCTTTTCCGCAGATGCTGTTGGCATCCCATATCAAAACATGGAGTCTAGCCAACAATGCGGAACGGCTGTCTCCTGCCAACGGACTGTTGCTGACACCGAACCTCGATAAGGCTTTTGACCAAGGATTCATTTCTTTCAGTCCGAAAAACGGCGAAATCATCATCTCACCTTATCTGCCACAGCCAGATACACTCGGCATCCATCATGAAATGAAGCTGTGGCAACTCCCTGAGAAAACACCAGAATTCCTTGAATATCACAACGACCGGATTCTATTGAGCGGGATTGTGTGAACATTTATGCCCACTACATCTAGAGAGAATGAAAAAACCGCCTGACAGGCGGTTTTTTCATGAGAATTACGCCGCAATCTCAAGCGGGAGAATCAATTGCTCAAATTGATTCTCTGATTCATATAAATCCTCGGAATCAGTGAAATACTCTGCAGGCAGTCCGTCAAGAAATCTTGCAACACTTGAAGCGATGGCCTGAGCAAGATTAACAGGAACAGCATTCCCTATCTGCTTGTATTGTGATGTCATTGAACCAGCAAATTCCCATTCATCAGGAAATGTTTGGACGCGGGCATACTCCCTGACAGTCAATGGCCGAGTCTCATCAGGATGACACCATTCAGTCTGTTTTTGTGCAGGAGCACAAGTCAGAGTGAGACTTGGTTCATCCCAAGATAATCTCCTTGCCATACCTGTTTTTCCTCCTTCCAGATAATATGACTTCATCATATATGCCTTTTGGATTTCTACAGGCAAATCCCTCCAATATCCACCAGGAGGAACCAAAGCTAAAACCTGTTTCTTCTTTTCAGGATATTGCTGTCCAATTGAGACTGATACATCTGTGTCATAAAGCTCGCCTTTTTTAAACGCATCCCTCCTTGGGCAATACATTCACCAGTACAAATTCAGCAGAGTAGAATTCACTCTCCCCGCCTAGCCAAGTCCACTCCCCATCATCAAATGCCATCCCCCACAGTCGATGAAAATTCGGTTTTGAATCTTTCGCCCGATGACGGCTCTCGAAGAAACCTTGCGGAAAATCCATCCACTCCCCTCTTGAGTCGGGATAAAAAGATGTCTATAGTGACATGATTACACAGGAGAATTCGATGAAGCACCTTTTGACGATTGCGGGCTCAGACAGCAGTGGCGGCGCAGGGATCCAGGCGGACCTGAAGACGTTTGCGGCGCACGGCACGTTTGGGATGAGCGCGATCACGGCGGTGACGGCGCAAAATACCTGTGGGGTGACGCTGATTGAGGATATGTCGCCAGCGATGATTTCTGCGCAGATCGATGCGGTGTTCAGTGACATCCATGTGGATGCGGTGAAAATCGGGATGATTTCCCGCAGTGAGAGCATCCGCGCGATTGCGGCGGGGCTGAGGAAGTGGCAGCCTGCGCTGGTGGTGCTGGATCCTGTGATGGTTTCTAAGAGCGGTTTTCCGCTGCTGCAGAAGGAGGCGTGTGAAACGCTGATTGCAGAGCTGTTGCCGCTGGCAACGCTGGTGACGCCGAACCTGCCTGAGGCAGAGGCGATCTGCGGGTTTCCGATCCGTTCGGAAGCGGATATGGAGAAGGCTTCCCGCAGGATGGTCGAACTGGGCGCCAAAGCGGTACTGATCAAGGGTAGCCGTCTGGTGAGCGACAATTCAGATGACTACCTGTATGATGGGGTTAAAGGCGTCTGGCTGACCTGCGAACGCATCGATACGAACAATACCCACGGCACGGGCTGTACGCTGTCCAGTGCGCTGGCGGCAAACCTGGCAAAGGGGTATTCGATCGAGGAAGCGACTCGGATCAGCAAGGCGTATGTGACCAAGGCGATTGCAAACAGTATCACCTTGGGCAAGGGGTGTGGTCCAACCCACCATTTTGTTGATATGTTTGAGAAATCGGGCTTCAAGGAGTAAGCATTATGCCATGTCAGTTATTCACCGACGCTGACGGCGGTTATTCCCGTCAGAACAAGCAGGCTCCCCTGAAATCAACGAAATATGATGCGGCTCTGGCGGAGATCGCCGAAAAGGCGCTGCCACCTGATGCATCTTTTTCCCTGCGTTTCCATGCGGCTTTTGATGAGATGACTTCTTATCATCATAAGGATGAACGCGCCAATTACTGGCAGGAGGTGATCATCAAGATGATCGGCAGTGAGCTGAGTCCTGCGAGTGCTTTTGTGGCAGACGGCATTTCTGAGGATGAGTTCGTCCGGCTGAGCGA
>CAVJQJ010000248.1:0-6038 GCA_963651715.1 Anaerovoracaceae bacterium | reverse complement strand
GTCATATGCTGCGGCAGTCCTGTGTTTTTTGTGCGCTTGCCTGTCATTACCGTTCGTTGCTTTCATTACCAAAATTATGCGCATTGTTCAGGCGGTCGAGCCTGTCATTGGGTCGTCATGCGATTTTCCCGAAGTCCGGCAGACCGTCGTCCAGTTCCTGAGGTACCGTGATTCCGCAAAGCCGCTGGCGGCAGTACAGTCTGGAAATAACAGTCTTGCCGACGGCGTTTGTGGAATATATCCAGCCGTGCTTGTCCAGCCATTTCTTTTGTGATCCGGGCTGGTCACGTCCTGTCAGGGTTACAATTTCTTCAGGTGTCAGAAATTCCGCCTGCATGATTGCCTCCTTAGAATGGGACATCATCGTTGTAGTATTCATCGTTATTCTGCTGATATGCACCGCCAGATGACCTGCCGCCGCTGTTCTGGCCATCTCCGCGGCTGCCTAAAAACTGCATCTCTCTGGCTGCGATTTCTGTTGAATATCTGTCCACACCGTCTGTGCCGGTGTATTTCTTTGTTTTGAGCTCTCCAGAAAAATAGACCTGAGAGCCGGTGTCGAGATATTTGGCAGCTGTTTCCGCCTGTTTTCCCCAAAGTGAAACGCGGTGCCATTCAGTTGTTTCCTGCAGATTCCCGTTGCGGTCCTTGTATTTCTTGGTGGTTGCGACGCTCACATTGGTGACTGCATCGCCGTCTGGTGTGTATCTGAGCTCAGGCTTTCTGCCGACATTCCCAATGATTTCGGCACGGTTCAAAAATGCCATCCTCTCCTCCTGTTTCTTTCTGTTAATCGTTCACCACATTTCTTGTATTTCCTGCGGATTATCAACTCCGACTTCTTGATGCCTAAAACTGCGGCGCGGCTTGCGACGGATCCTTTTGACCTGTTCAGCTTTGCAGCAATTTCCAAAGTATCCCCACGGGCGTATTCCGCCCGGATAATCTCATCCTCTTCTTGGGTCCAGTTTTTTCTCATGTTCAGTGCTTTCTGTTGTTTTCAAGACCGACGATTGTTGCCGGTGAGCTCATGGCATCGCGTAGCATGTCCAGCAGCTGTTCGTTCTCGATGTGGAAATTGACGCGGATTGTTGAGAGCAGCGACGCTGCGATACTCATGGTGAAACAGATCTGCCGTTCACCATCGTTCAGCGTGTCGGCCAGTCTGTACAGATACTGGAGCGCGTCCTATTCTACGGCGTATCTTGGCTCGTCTCTCATAATTCCGCCCTCAATGAATCCCAGACCATCTTGTTCAGATTTGCGACAGCGTTGGCGCGTTTACTTGCATAATGGCGGATACCATATGCGGCCATTGCGCCAGCCGTGCAGATGAAAACCGCAAGTCTGTCTGTGTCTGTTGCGTCTCCATGGCAGCGGCTTTCAAGATCGCTGATATAGGAGCTCTCCGCCGCGCTGATTGCCTGCAGGATCTCTTCGTTTGTCATCATGCCTCCTCACTTGATCTCTACGCGGGATCCAGAAACAAGCCTGCATCCTGGCACGTCTTTCTTCTCAAGCAGCGCCGCCTTGATGGCGGTTTTGTCTGGTTCAGCTGGGCGTGGTTTCGGTGCTCTCATGTAATCAGCCGGGATAAGATCAGGCTCGAAAATATCGACGCCTGTCGGGTTCTTCTTGACTGTTATCTGGCAGTCCGGACCTTCAATCTTTGAGATACCCGAGATGGTCATGCCTCGTAGCAGATAATCGCGCAGCCATCTGCTGCGGTTGTTCAGCACGCGGATGCGGTCATTCATCACCGCCACCTGCTGCTTGATGGCTGCCGCCAGCTGGTCCCATTGGGTGATCTTGTAAGCGACCGCGCATACTTTCTGCTCGACAGGGTATGATTCCGCGTCGAGCGTATCCGCGACACATTGCAGCGTGTCGCCGTCGGCATCCTGCGCCATTCTTTCAAGCTGTTCCGCCAGGTCGCGGTACTCCAGCGACAGGACTATCAGGTTCTTTCCTTTATCGGCTGCCATGGTTGTCCTTTCTGAATTTTTCTCGGCGGTCTGTGTATGCCTTGTTTAATGCTGCCTTCTGGGCGTCTGTCGGATTCCGTCCCATGGCTGCATCGTAGAAATGACCAGCCTGTTTCATGTCTGTGGCGTTGTTTATCGCCTTGACTGCGGCATCAATGTCCAGCGGTTTCTGTGGCTGCGGTTTGTTCTGTGGCGCCGTGTTGTTCTGCTGCGGTTGTGGTTTTCCGTAAACAGCCTCCATGCCGTCGTCGTCATCATCAGCGACAAGACCCAAGACGGCCATCAGGGTGAATCGTCTGGAGTAGGTGACGGAGCTGCCATATGCGTGCAGCCCTTTCTGTTGAGCGGCAGCCGCTGGAATGATGAACGGTCCAGACGTGATGCAGTTGTCCTTGTCGTCGTATATCACGCATTCAACGCCGCCTTCCGGCGTGAATTGGTGCCTGAATCCCATGTGGTATTTCTTGAGCACCGGCTTGACCATATCAACAATATCAGGCAGCGGGGCATAGTCCCATCCGCCGTATTTCTTGCCGTTCTGCTGTTTACTTTCGCGGACATGCGCTGTCTTGAGAATCGGCGGAAAATCAAACCATGCAGCCAGCAGCTTTTCGTTCAGGCTCATGTTGTCCGGATTGAATATCGCTTTGTCGATAAGCTGTTCCGTTGTTTCTGTCATATGATGCGGCCCTCCGCGACCGCCTTGTTCTTGATTGGCAAAAGCAGCAGGGACCCGCGGTGCAGGTGTGCCGGGTTGTCTTTTGCGTCGTATTTCTTGTGCAGGACCCATGATCTGCCGAGCTTGCGCTTGGATTTCTTCAGCTGCATGGATTTCCAGTCAGCGCTTGAATAGCGACGCGGAGGAATGATGACAGTCTGGTCAGGCGCATAAGGTGCGGTGCTGCCATGACAGAAAAGGCGCTTGATGAAATCCATCCTGCGGCCGCCGAGGATGATTCCCCAAAGGATTCCCCATGCGGCTTTCTTCAGTTGGCAGATCTGGCGTGTTTTCGTTGCGGTTTCCATGTATAATTCCTCCGTTCTCTTGGTTTGGGAACATGAGCCCCGGCATTATGGGTTGCCGCCCGCCGGGGCTTTTCCTTATCTGGCGGTTTCTCTTTCGAGAATGTTCTTCATGACCTGCCAGCCGACGCGCATCAGTTCAGCGCCAGCCTTGTCGGCGTCTTTTCCGTAGATCTTGACCAGCAGCGCCTTGAAGTCGTTTAAATCCTTGTCCATGTTGTTCTCCAGTTTGGGTGGTTTGAGTGTTTCAATAATTGATATATTAACCCACACCTAATTATAAAACAATAGGCAAAAGCTAATAAAATTATTGGGCGGGGTATGTTGTGGCTAATATCGCCGAATAATATTGCGATATTTTTTGATGATTGCAGCGTTACGCCGAGTGGATCCAGAGAGATTCAGGCAATAAAAAAGCCCGGATTCTTCCGGGCTGCTGGTTCTGTTTCAGCTTGTTCAGTTCGGTAGCTTGATGATTGAAAGGTCGACGCCTGAGCTGTTTGAGATATACAGGTCAATCGTAAGTCCGTTGAATTGCGTGCGGGCGTGACCTTCTTTCGCTTTACCGCCTTTCGTTGCCTCTGTGGCGAGTTTGTTGATTACGTCTGCTGTTTCCTTGATGTCTTTTACTTCAGGCGATGCGGCGCTTGATACTGCCACGAAGAACGCGAACATGTCTCTGGCGGTCATTCTGCTGCCGTATGGCGGGAGTGTTGCTGAAAGCGCTTTGATGTTATCGCCATCGACTATCGCCTTGACGCATACGTGGTTCACAGTGCAGCCGCGGACCGCGGTGTCTGCAAGTTTCTCAAGTTTGAACAATTCAACATTGGTTCCGAGTCTTGCGTTGGCGTCGTTCAGGAATCCGGCATAGCGGTCGTCGTATTCCGAGACGGTTATGCCGATCCCATTCTTGATAAATGATTTTGATTGTGTCTGCTGTGCAGGCGGTTTTTTGCTGCAGCCAGACATCGTTGCCGCCATGGCGGCCAGTATGATGATTCCGATTAGTTTCTTCATGTTCATCTTTCAGAGTTAAACAAAAATCCTTGATTTTGCAACGACGACGCCATGCAGCTTTATTTCGTCGTTTATAAGAATGAAGCGGTCCTGCCATGTCGGGTTTGATGTCAGCAGACACTGGCGGCCGTCCTGTTCGATCAGTTTCTTGATGCTTGCAAGCTGATGTTTTGAGGATGTCGCCATCACATAGTCGTCGCGGCATGGTTCTTTTTCTGGATCAATGAAAATAATGTCATCGCGGCAGAGCTGGCCATGTTCACCGGCTGCAAGCATGGAATCGTCGCGCATAATCAGTGCGTATGTTTTGTTGCTGCAATTATCGGACGGACAAATAAGCCGCCGCATTGGTACCTGTTCAGATATTTCATCAACGGCATTCCATGCTGGCCACGCATAAAGCGGGACAAAGTGCTCGTTTGAATGAAATTCTTGAGTTGGTGTGTAATCTGGCAGCTCAGAGAGCCCCCAATGTTCAAGCGGGACAACGTCCGAAAAATATCTAAACAGCTCGAAAAGCTTGTCTTTCCCGATGTTACCGGTGTTTATCCATGTATAGAGTGACGGCGGTTTGATCTTGAAGTGTTCAGCTATTTGCGCCTTTGTTTTTGCCGATCCGTTTTCTAGTTTCTTTTCTATTGCAGCCCGTATTGCTTGGCCGAGTTCTTTTCCTGTTTTCATGGTGTTCACTATTGGCTAATTTCAATATATCGTCAATTCCTATTGTTTTGGAATTAGGAATAGGTTAATATATTCGGCATGACCTATTAAAATTCAAATTCGATGCAACATACTGAAGCAATGCAGCGCGCATGCGAGATAGTGGGAGGGCAGCGCGCAATGGCAAGAATACTCAAGGTAAGCCCAGTCACCGTTCACGAATGGGTCCACGGAAAACAGGTCCCGATTCTCAGGTGCTGGCCGATTGAAAAAGCCACGGGCGGTGTCGTTTCCCGTCAGGACCTGAGATCAGACTGGCGAGAAATATGGCCTGAATTGGCTGAGGAGCGTTGATGGGCGGAAAAATCTGCAGGAGGTGCGGTGAGTTCAAACCAATGGACAGGTTCAGCAAGCACCCGGGGATGCGTGATGGCTTCACGAACATCTGCAAGGACTGCAAGAACACTGAAAAGCGGGCGAAACATTCCCGCAACATCAGATTTTTCAGTCCAGAAGAGGACGCCATCCTGCGGGCTGAATATCCATTTGTATCAAGAGGATCAAAGGCGGAAACCCGCTGCTTTAAGGAGGAGCAATGGAGGCATATCTCAGCAAGATCCCGTCAGGGGCACTGATACCGGTGGACGAGGCGAGCGCCGAATTTATCGCAAAGCAGAAAGTCGGTCAGGGTTTCAGGTGCCGTCTGGAGCGGTTCCGCAACATAGGCTTCCACCGGAAGTATTTCGCGCTGATGAATTACGCCTTTGGACAGTGGGAGCGGCCTGAAGAGTATGCCGGCGGTTTCTTGGTCCAGAAGAGTTTCAATGCGTTCAGGGATGAAGTGACCATCGCTGCCGGTTTCTATGAGCAGGTGTTCAACATGGACGGGTCATTCAGGCTGGATCCGCGTTCCATCAAGTTCAACGCAATGGGACAGGAAGAGTTCGAGCAGCTTTATTCCAACAGCATCAACGTGCTGCTGAGGCAGCTGCTGACGGATCACAGCCGCAATGATGTGGACCGTGTTGTCAACAATATTTTGCATTTTTCGTGATGACGTACAGGAACAGGAATTTATTGAAGTGGGTCTGCATGAATTGCGGAAGGGGCAATATCGGCGGAAACATCGTCGCGGCTCATTCAAACCAGCTTGAGGACGGGAAAGGTATGGGAACAAAGGCTAACGACTTCGGATCGCGTACCTGTGCTATGAGTGCCACGCGGATCTTGATCAGGGCGGGAAGATGAACCGTTACGAGAAAAACAGGATGTGGGATGCAGCGCACAAAAAGACCATCTGCTGGCTTTTTGAACGCGGGATCCTGTCTGTGGAGGTGTGCAAATGAGCCT
>CAVJQJ010000247.1:0-6355 GCA_963651715.1 Anaerovoracaceae bacterium | reverse complement strand
GAATACCTGAACGAAGAGGACATCAGGCCGTTGACTGACTATGTGACGGCAAAGGCACCGACTGCCGTTTCCTATTCAATCAACGTCGACTACTGGATTTCTTCAGAAAACAGATCAAGCGCTGAAACCATCAAGGCTGCCGTGACGGCTGCTGTTGAAGAATACCGGTCGTGGCAGCAGAAAAAGATCGGTCGCGATATTTCTCCGGAAAAACTGCTGGCGCTTGTCGTCAATGCAGGGGCGTCACGCGTTGATTCAAGCACGCTGTCGCCAGCTGCATTCGTGACGGTTGAAAACACTGAGGTCGCGCAGTGCAGCGGCGTGACGGTTACATATCAGGGGCTGAAAGATGAATAGCAATATTACATCTGTCCAGCTTTATGACATCGAGCCGGACAGCATCAGGAATGACGAAAACGTCTCCGCGGCATCGTCATCCATTGATACACAGCTGCATGCTGTCGCATCAAAGCTGGATTTTCCGCTTATCTATACGCGCATTGATTCGCTGACATCGTTGCAGCTGGACCATCTCGCGAGACAGTGGGACGCGGTATGGCGTGACTATTGGGACATCGCGAAAAAACGGCTTGTCCTGAAAACAACCATCAATCTGAAACGAAAGGTCGGCACATTGTCTGCCGTCAAAGATGCGGTCGCCTCTCTTTCGTTTGTTGCGTCTGTTGTTGAATGGTGGCAGCCGGAGGCGACATCTAAAACCGCGCATACTTTTGAGATTGTCGTCTCTCAGAATGAAACGTCTGGAGCTGTTGCGGCTGATGTGCAGGCTGATATGAAAGCCATGGTCGATTCTGCAAAGCCAGTCCGCAGCTGGTACACGATCAGCATTCAGGATGGCTGCTCAGGAACGCTCAATATGTGCGGCGTTATGCGTACCGGTATCTATGCAAGAATTTCTCACTTGGGAGCTTAAATGGCTAACACAATGATCATCACAAATGCCGGGCTGGCAGAGATTGCCGGACTGTCTGGCAGCGATAAAGTGGTTCTTGAAACTGTTGGGTTCGGGACAGGTAAATACACGGCTGCAGCAGATCGGACCGCGCTGGATGCTCAGTTCAAGACGCTGCCTATTACTGGCGGCGGTGCGTCAGATGATAAAACCATGCACCTGACGCTCAAGGATGCAAGCAGTGACGCCTATCAGGTTTATGAAGTCGGCGTCTATTCGTCAACCGGTGTCCTGTTTGCAGTCTATTCCAGCACGACGGCCATTATCGACAAGGCATCAACAGCACAGGCGCTGCTGGCTATCGACTTTGTTCTGACAAATGTCAATCCTAGCCAGATAACTGTCGGGGACATCTCATTCGAGCTCGCCGGGGCGACAACTGAAACAGAGGGCGTAGTCGAGCTGGCCACATCATCCGAGGTTATCGCGGGGACTGATGAATACCGCGTCGTCACGCCGAAAACATTGGCTGCATTGACAGCGACAGACTCACGCCGCGGCCTTACTGAATACGCTACGCAGGCTGAAACCATAGCAGGAACATCAGGTCAGCTCGCCGTCACACCTTATGGATTGAGAGCAGTTGTTCCTGCGTCTGTTGGTGCATCAGAAACAAGCAATGCAACGCCTGTTTATGTGGTTGGCGGTGTTGTCAAGGCTGTAACTGCAACCGCTGGCAGTGCAACACAGCCAGTCTATATGGAATCAGGAAATATCAGGGCTTGCACTTACAGCCTGAATAAAACCGTTCCAGCGGATGCCGTTTTCACTGACACTGTTACAACTGTGACGGTGGATGGCACAGGAAACGCAATCACATCAGCAAGCGTATCAGGGTCATCTGTCACATTAACAAAGGGAATATCATTTGTTCCGTCAACTGGTGGTACTTACATTGGAACGGTCAATGTTCCTTTGCCAGTTGTCTCAACTGACAGCAATCAGATTGCCTCAACAGCCTATGTCAAAGATTGCGTTCCTGTTTCAGTTGGTTCGTCAACAAATCCTGTCTATACGAACGCATCAGGCGTTCTAACTGCCAGCTCTGAAACGGTTGGAGGGTTGTCAAATCCTGTTTATATGAACGGTGGAAATATAACCGCTTGTAATATAAACAGCAGTTCATCCGCAGGTGTTGCAACAGTAACTGAACAGGAAATCTCAACAAACGGGGCAGGATATGTCGTATTTGGAAGCGGGTTTAAAATACAATGGGGGACTATCAGCATAAAAGGGTCTGGCTCTCATACTATTTCATTCAGTAAGTCGTTCAGCAAAACGCCATCAGTCACTATTGCTATTGGTAGCTGGACAGATGACCCTGCTTGTGTTTCATCTGTTGGAACATCATCTTTCACCGTAACAACTTACGGTGACACGAATTACTCATTCAATCTTAAATGGATAGCTGTCGGGGCATAGCATGGAATACAAGATAGGACAGATTTTTATTGATGATTACGAGCCAGCTGTTGCGGATTGGTGCAACGGACGTGGCGACTGTTACATTTATGAAATAGAAGAAAAGGATGGACACCGCCGTTTCCAGATTGTGTCTATACCAGAACCAACGGCAGATGAAGTGATTCAAATTGCAAAATTTGAGCGAGCAGATGCCGTGGCATCAATCACGGTTGAAGTTGACGGCATGACATTTGACGGTGACGAAACAGCTCAAGACAGGATGGCAAGGGCAATCACGATGTTCAACGCATCAGGGTTGCCATCAGATACTAAAACGAAGTGGGTTCTTGCTGACAACACGATTGCTGATGTCACCGTTTCACAGCTCGCACAGGCACTGTTGCTGGCAGGGCAAAAACAGACAGAGCTGTGGCTTGTTCCTTATGAAAAATAGTTGAGGTCTCATGACTACGCTATCAGAACGGGTTTCATCTTTAGCCAAAAAGGTTGGCTATGAGATGCACAACTTCAACTGCGGAAATATTGACAATACTGTCATCGAACCGACAACAGAGGAGGTGACCACAAACTTCTCGATTGAACAGGTTATCAGTGCAGTGAATACTGATTTCACCAACAGCATCAACACGGCAAAGGATGATTTCAAAGAGTACGTTTATCTCCACGCAGTTCCAGTCGGCACATGGATTGACTTCGGTGGCACTGAACCGCCATCAGGCTATCTTGTCCGTGACGGCTCTGCTGTATCTCGCACAATCTATGCAGAACTGTTCTCCGTGATTGGCACGACATACGGCGAGGGTGATGGTTCAACCACGTTCAATCTGCCGAACTCGATAGATTACCCCTATACACGGTCTGTTATAGCGTCGGAGGTTGGCAAGCTGTTTGAAGCTGGGTTGCCGAATATCACAGGTGCATTTAAGGTTATCGGGTCAACAGATCCTTGGATTATAAACACCACATCACTCGGTGGTGCTTTCTATGACATTACAGATGTAAGTGGTACTCAGTATTACGCATCAGTAGAATCAAACTCCTCATCCAATACAAGCCATCAAGGTTTCGACGCTTCAAAGTCAAATTCCATCTACAAGAACGATTTCTCAGAAGTCCGTCCAAAATCCATAGGCTCTCTGCCATGTATCAAGGCACTTGATGCACCGACCGTCACAGGTTCAACAACAACTATTGATGAGCTGATGTCTGCTGTTGAGGACATCAGAAACAACTTCATGCTGTTGGCTCATCCTGTTGGTTCTTACTATTGGTCAAGTGAAGCAACAGACCCAGCAGAACTGTTCGGTGGCACATGGGAAGCAGTAACAGACAAGTTCATCTATGCGACTGGCACTCATGCGGTTGGCGATACTGGTGGCGAAGAAACGCATACTTTGACGGTTGATGAAACCCCGTCACATTCGCATACACCAACAACAGAAGATGACAACGGATATGATTACAGTTTTCAGGTTATAAAATCTCTTTTTTCGTCTTCTACTGCAAGAAGGCAAATGGCGACAAGTTCAACGTCTGGCGTTTATGCCTCGACGTCTTACTCGTCAGCAACTGATTACAATTCAACAAATTTTGACCTGCCAGCAGAAAGAAATACTAGTTCTGTTGGTGGCGGTGGCTCTCACAATAACATGCCACCATATGAAGTTGCTTACTGCTGGAGGAGAACGGCATGACAGATTCAATGAAACGTATTCAGCTTCTTCATGGTACTAAGACAGCCAATGATGCTTTTGTTGGTCGTATTGGTGAAGTAACTGTCAATACCACGGATTACTCTTTGAGGGTGCACGATGGAGAAACAGCTGGCGGCCATGCCGTTGGTGTAACAGCATCAGCTCTGCTTGACTTGATTTATCCTGTCGGGTCAATCTATCTGTCTGTCGCCAATGTGAGTCCTGCGGAGTTTGTTGGCGGGACATGGGAGTCAATAAGCTCTGGACGTGTGCTGATGGGAGCTTCAACAGCTCATCCAGCAGGAGAAACAGGTGGAGCGGAAACTCACACGCTGACAACGGATGAAATGCCTTCCCATACACACAGTCAGCTGTCAATGGATTCTCAGGGTTCTCACTCTCATGATCGAGGGGACATGAACATCTGGGGTTATACGCGTTGGGACTGTTGGCATGGTAGTGTTTATGGCGCATTTTCAAATGGTGATTCGGGTGTTCACAAGAAGGGTACGGGTACAGACTCTGCATCTCCTGATGCTGGGGCGAACTTCAATGCTAATCAGTCTTGGGACGGTAGTACTAATAGTGCTGGTGGACACAGCCACACAGTCACACTAAACAACACAGGTTCTGGAAACGCTCATAGCATCATGCAACCGTATCTTTCAGTATACATGTGGAAGAGAACAGCATAAAAGGAAAACATCATGCAGACATTATTGGTAATTAGAGACGGTATTGTTACCGTTCAAAACGCTGAAAAAACCTATCACGACACGGCGGAAAATTTTGTGCTTGATGGCGGTGAAATCCCATCAGATTTCTCGTCAATCGACTACTGCAAAGACACTGGCGGTTGCTTGATTGATGGCGTGCCATCCGATGTGCCAGTCTATGCGACCAACATCATCAAACGTATTGACGAGTTTATTGAATCGTTTGAATCTCGCAAGGCTGAACGTGAGGAAGCAAACCGCCAAAAACAATCCGAGGAACAGCAGAAAGCGATTGAAAAAGCGGAGCAGGAAAAGCTCGATAAAATGACGCTTGATGAACGCAAGGCATTGCGTGTTGATGAAGTGAAAAGCTGGTTTGAAACCGCCAGCGAGGATGCACATTGCCTGTCATCCGTTGGCTTTGAAATCAACGCAAACAGCACAGCCGACAGAAACATCTCCGCACTCATCAAGAGGATAGAAAACGGCAAGCTGTCAGAACCACAGCCATTTAGGGCATATGACAACACTTTCCACGATGTGATGCTTTCAGACTTGGAAACCATGAGCGATGAAGTCATTGCAAATGGTCAGGCGTTGTATCAGCAGAAATGGGCTTATGAGAAAGCTATCAGCGATGCACAAACGCTGGATGAACTGCTCGCAATCGAAATCGGTTGATGCTGATTCACGTTGAAACATAACGGCACGATAAGTGCCTTTTTTTATGCCTAAAGGGTGGAGATGGTTGACGAAAAACTTAATGAACGCATGGCTGTCGCTGAATCACAGATCGCGCAGCATGAGGACCGTTTAAACAGACAGGACGACAGGATCGGAGAGCTGCAGAAACAGAACGTGAAACAGGACGCGAAACTGACGAAGTTATGCCAGAAGATCGACAAAAATTCTGAGATGACGCAGCAGAACCAGAAAATGATCGCGGATATTTACTCGCAGGGCAAAACAACCGTGAAGCTGATCAAGGCGATCATTTACGGCGTGCCGGCGGTTATTGCGTTCTATGTCGCCATCAAGCAGCTCGGGATTTTCTGATGGAGCTTGATAAGAAAACGGTCGCCGTTATGGCTGCGGCTGCTGCTATTGCTGCGCCTTTGGTTATGCAGTTCGAGGGCAGTTCTGAAAAAGGGTACCGTGACCTGGTAGGGATTCCGACAGCAGGCTGGGGCCATACAGGCAAGGATGTCGTCGTCGGTAAATGGTACAGCGAGATGCAGCGGAAAGGCTGGCTGCAGGCGGATCTGACTGAAGCAGGCAAGACCGTCTATAAATGCGCACCGCCAGATATTACGGTTTTCCAGCGTGCAGCCTATACGTCTTTTGTGTTCAATGTCGGTCCCGGCAAGAAAGGCGTCAAGGACGGATTCTGCCAGCTGAAAAGCGGGAAACAGTCCAGCATCCTCAGGAAAGCATGGGCAGGCGACGTGAAAGGATCATGCAACGCAATGCTTGCATGGAATAAGGCAGGCGGCCGAGTGCTGCCGGGATTGACGCGCAGGAGAAAGGCAGAGGCTGCAATGTGCCTG
>CAVJQJ010000246.1:0-6780 GCA_963651715.1 Anaerovoracaceae bacterium | reverse complement strand
CGGCGCAATTTGATGAGGAGGGGCGGCGGAGCAATCCGCCGTTTTTTATTGCATGAAGATAAAACTGCTGCAAAACGTCCTGCATGAGGGGCAGCGCATCAACGCGGGCACCGTGATTGATGTATCCGCTGCAATAGCAAAGGCATGGACCGCAGATGGTATCGGAGAGGCTTATGGCAGCAACAAGCAGCGCCGCCAGCCTAAGCAAGTTCAGGCAGGCACTGGAGAATGATGTCGTCAATGTGTTTTTGAACGAGGACGAATTTGCCGAGACGCATGATCTTGAGACAAGAGCCAGAAGTTTCGGCAGTGTCGTCTGCGTGATTGACACTGACATCACATCGCCTGCAGATGGACCATCTGCGCATCCGTGGAATGGCCTGTCATCGACGGTCGCGACGGTGTATGCGAAGCCGGGGACCTTGCCTGATCTGATGGTCGGCGAGGACCTGAGCATCGACGGTGAGCTGCATGTCGTCCGGAAGATTTCTCGGGAAATGGGCATGCTTATCGTGACCGCTGAAAAGATTGAGGACTAGGAAATGGCCCTTTTAAATCTGAATGACAGCGGAACCATACAGCATGCTGAAATGGTGCTTGACCACATCAAAGGTGGCTTTGATAAAGCAGCGGTGAATGCCATCAACAGGGCATTGCTCGCTGGCCGTACTGCCGCATCCAAAAACGTGCGGAAAGTGTACACGGCAAAGGCTGCGGCGATTAAATCGACGCTTTCAATCAAAAAGGCATCGTCTGGAAACCTTACGGGGGAAATGCAGTCCCGTGGGGTATCCATCCCGTTGCGGGAGTTCAGCGTGTCTCCGAGGGATGCTGATACAACCGGGGCGAACCGCAGGCGCGTTTCTGTTTCTGTCAAAAAGCAGAACAGGAAAGCGCTGGCTACCGGGTTTATATCAAAGCGGCTCAAAGGAAACGTGTTTACACGGCATCCTGATGGCCACATCAAGATGGGGTTCTCGGTATCTGCGCCGCAGATGCTTGAGAATGCGCAGGTCCGCGATCCGGTCATGGACATGATCGAGGAGGTTCTTGAAAAACGTATGTACCACGAAGTCGGGCGCATATTGCAAAAGGGGTAGAGCATGACCGAGGTTTTTCTGACGCGGGCTATCCGCCGTTTTCTTGCTGATGCGTTCAAGCTGAGGCAGATGGAGAACAGGGCGGGCGAACGTGTCGTCCCGAAAATCATCAACGGCTATATGCCGCCGAAAACGCCTGAAAGGGCAGCGAGAGACTACCCGCTTATCTGTGTCCGCGCTGAGGGCGGGACAGATGACGGTGACAGCTGCAGCTGCGATGTCGCGATTATCTGCGGCGCTTACGATTCAGGCGATACCGAGCTTTACGGCCACGACATCGCGGTCGAGATGATGACGACAATCCGCATAGCGCTGCGCAAGCTGCCAATGGCGACACTTGAGGACAGGTATCAGCTTGTCGGTTTAATAGAGTGGGAAACCGACGCCAGCCAGCCGTTTCCATACTGGCAGGTCAATATGCTGACGCACTGGAATTTCCAGACGTCACGGGCAACAGGGGAGTTCTGATTGAGCACAACCACGATCTATATCGGACCGTCCATCAGGGGCGGCATGCTGCGGCAGTACACGCAGTTCAAGGACGGGATCATCCCGTCGTATTTATCGCAGCTGTTTGCGTCAAATGACGCGCTGCGCGGCCTTGTCGTCAGTATTGATGACTTGGCGGAGGCGCGCGAAAGAATGCAGCAGCGGGGCAATATCCTCAATTTATACGCAAAGCGCGTGAAAAAGGAGATTTAAGAAATGGCATACAAACATGGGGTCCAGATAAGCGAAGTCGCGACCAGCATTTTGCCTCCAGTCGAAGTTGAAGCGGGTATCCCGTTCATTGTCGGCTGTGCACCGGTCAACATGACCGACGGCGAGGTCAATGTTCCGAAACTGTGTTACTCATACGCAGAGGCAGTCGAGGCTTTCGGCTTTGTTCCAGCCGCAGCAGACAGCAGCAGCGGCCTGAATAAATATGAATACAGCATCTCTGAGTTTATCTATTCTCAGTTCGCGCTGTTCGGTGTCGCGCCGGTCATCATCGTGAATGTACTGGATCCGACAAAACACAAAAAGACAGCAACCACAACCAAGGTTACACTGAGCACAAGCACCGGTTCCGCAACCGTTGCAGAATCCGGCATTATTCCATCCTCGGTGGATCTCAAGGTTTCTGGTTCCGCGTCTTATACCAAAGATACCGACTACGTTCTGTCTTTTGACGACGACGGAAATCTTGTCATCTCATCTAAGAAAGGCACCGACGGCGACTATCTTTGTTCCACCGGTACCGAGCTCACTTTCGCAGCTGAAAAGCTGGATCCGAGCGCAGTTACATCCAGCGACATTGTTGGCGGCGTCGATACTTCTGGCAACAAGTCCGGCTTCGAGCTCATCGACGACTGTTTCCCACGGTTCCGTCTTGTTCCTGGGGTATTGCTTGCACCGGGCTATTCTGAAACCGCGAGTGTCGCAGCGGTCATGGCTGCCAAAGCATCCGGCATCAATGAGCATTTTTCAGCGATCAGCCTGATTGATGTCCCGACAGATTTTGTCAAACAGTACAGCGCAGTCGCTGCATGGAAAAACACCAACAATATCACCGACGAAAAACAGGTGGCATGCTGGCCGATGGTTGCCTTGGATGGCACCGTCTACCATATGTCCACGCAGCTTGCCGGCTTGATGGGACAGGTGGACGGAGACAACGGGGACGTTCCATATGTTTCCCCGTCCAATAAAAATCTGCAGATGAATGCGGCGGTCCTGTCTGATGGTTCCGAAGTATGGCTGGGACCTGAAAACGGCGCATACCTGAACAGTCAGGGTATTGTCACCGCGCTGAATTTCATCGGCGGCTGGGTTGCATGGGGCAACCGTACCGCGGTTTATCCATCCAGCACGGATCCAAAGGATGCATTCATTCCAGTGCGCAGAATGTTCAGCTGGGTAGGCAATACTCTGGTCCAGACATTCTGGCAGCGTGTTGACGCGCCGCTGAACAGACGACAGGTCGATACCATCGTCGATTCTGCGAATATCTGGCTGAACGGCCTCACTGCGCGTGGTTACATTCTCGGCGGCCGTGTTGAGTTCAACGAGGACGAAAACAGCACAACCGACCTGATGGACGGCAAGGCGACTTTCCATGTCTATATCACGCCTCCAGCCCCAAATCGCGAGATTGACTTTGTTTTGGAATACGACGTGGATAATCTGTCCGCGCTTTTTGAATAAGGGGGGAGACCATGGCATCTAAAGGTTCCAACGCGGTCCCAGAAAGACTGATTAACTTCAGGGTTTACAGCGACAGCAACGATCTGCTGGGTATTGCGACAGTTGAGCTGCCGAGCATCGAGGCAATGACCGACACTGTATCCGGTGCAGGAATCGCCGGGGAAGTTGAAAGTCCTATCCTTGGGCATTACGGCAGCATGACCACCACGTTCACTTGGCGGACCATCGAAAAGGCCGCCATGAAGCTGGCGAAGATCGCATCCCATCAGGTTGACGTTCGTGGAGCCCAGCAGGTATATGACGCAAGCAACGGCACATATACCAGCGTCGCTGTCCGTGCAACCATGAAGATCGTGCCTAAGACGATTACTCTGGGCACTTTTGAACCGGCCAACACAACCGACACCGAGCAGGAGTTTGAGGTCCTGTACCTGAAACTTTACATCGACGGCGACAGCGTGATTGAAATTGATAAATACAACTTCATCGCGAAAGTCGGTGACACCGATACGCTGTCCAGTGTCAAGGAAGATCTTGGCTTGGCTTGATTCAAGCAGAAATGAAAGAGGAGAAAAATGGCTGAATACACATTCAGAAAGCCTTATGAGTTCGAAGGCAAGACTTACGAAAAAATCGAATTCGATCTGGACAGCCTGAAAGGTTCAGACGTCGCAGCTATCAAGAAGCAGCTCAATGCAGCCGGCGTTTATCCGCCTGTCTGTGCTGTCGACTGCGAGTTCTGCGCGGCGGTTATCGCGCGGCTCATCAAGCAGCCTCCAGAATTTATGGAACAGATGGATGCGAAAGACTACGCCAAGCTGACGCTTGAGGTGACGAATTTTTTCGGAAGTTCGGACTAGCCGGCGCTGATCCGGTTCGGCCAATCATGCGGTGGTGTATAGACCTTGCGCGGGCAGATACTGGAAACGGTGTGCTCGAGTGGTTCGATACATCCATCGCAGACCTGAATATATGGGCCTCTGAATTGGTAGAGGCTGAAAAACGACGCAAAAAACGGAAGAGGTGAAGACATGTCGGCACATCAATATGCCATGGCGTTCACGATCGCTGGACAGTTGGCGTCAAGTTTCCGGTCGTCTTTCCAGAATGCCCAGCAGCTTATGAGCGGTGCATCGCGGAAAATGGCGGAGCTGAACAGGCAGGCTGCAAATGTGTCCGGCATGATGCGTCAGAAACAGGCAGTCGCTCAGGCAGCTCAGGCGCATGCGCAGGCCAAGCAGAAAATGCAGGAATTGGTCGCCGCAGCTCAGAGAACAGGGCAGGCGGTTGACCGTGATTCCAAAGAGTTCAAGCAGTGCGAGGCAGCCATCAAGAGCACTGGGGCAGCACTGGACAAGGTCAGAGCATCCATGCAGAAGTTCGGTCAAGGTTCAGGGCTTTCCGGTCAATCCATGGGGGCTCTGAAAGGGCAGCAGGGACAGATCAAGGCGCAGGTGGCAGCACAGGCTGCAATGATGGATGGGCGCGAAAAGTATGAGCAGAATACGGCTCATCTTGCCGCCGTCGGTATGTATGCGGCAGAGGGGTTCCGCAGTGTCATTGATACCGGCATGCAGTTTGAATCATCCATGGCGCGTGTCGGTGCGGTTTCGCAGGCAAGTTCTGAAGATCTGCAAAAGCTGCATGATCAGGCAAGGGAGCTCGGCAGGACAACGGTCTGGTCAGCCAGCGAGGCTGCAGACGGTATGCAGTACCTGAGCATGGCAGGGTTCAAGACTGAGCAGACACTGGCAGCAATGCCGGGCATGCTTGATCTTGCATCTGCCGGTGCGATTGATCTTGGGCGTGCCGCCGATATTGCATCCAACATCCTGACTGGCTTTAAACTTGAAGCTGACAAGATGGGGATGGCAGGCGACATCCTCACGCAGACGTTCACGACATCCAACACGACGCTGGAGAGCTTGGGCGAGACCATGAAGTATGTGGCGCCTGTCGCATCTAATCTCGGCGTTTCATTGCAGCAGGCTGCAGGTATGGCCGGTATTCTTGGCAACGCTGGTATTCAGGGGTCTGATGCAGGCACCGGGCTGCGTGCTGTTCTGTTGAGATTGGCGAAGCCGACATCTCAAGGGGCAAAGGCGTTGAAAGCGTTGGGGGTCCAGACGCTTGATGCGTCTGGCAATATGCGGCCGGCTGGAGATGTCCTGAAAGAAATCGGCACGGCAATGCAGAAGCTGCCAACAGGCAAAGCGGCACAGCTTGCCAAGGCGTTGTATGGCGAGAATGCCATCAGCTCAGGCATGGTCCTGCAAGCGGCTGCAGCGTCTGGAGAGCTCGAGAAATACACGGGCACGCTTAACAATCAGGGAGCAGCTGCAAATGTGGCGGCAAAGCAGAATGACACTGCAGCCGGTAAGGTGAAAGCCTTTAAATCAGCGATGGAGGCTTTCAAGATCAACGCGTTTGAAGCCCTGCTGCCAGTCGTCAATGGACTGACAACGGTGCTCACATATGTGGTGAATGCGTTCAACGAGCTGGACGAAGTATGCCCGGGCATTTCGATTGTCATCTATACGGTGCTAGGTGCAGTTGCTGCGCTGACAATCGCGGTGCCGATCTGCACCATGGTTTCAGGTGCATTCGCCGCCGTGATGGGTTTGTGTTCTTCAGTCGGCCTCACTTTTGCCGGCGTGATGGCGATATTGACGTCGCCTATTATGTTGGTTGTTGCTGCATTCGCAGCGGTGGCTGCTGCATGCTATCTGGTTTACACCAGATGGGATGATGTTATCGCGTTCCTGCAGGGGACTTTTGTTCCAGCATGGCAGACAGCATGGGAAACAGTGAAAAAGGTGTTCGCGTCTGTTTATGACTGGATCGCCGAAAAGCTGGAGAACATCATCACCATGGCTAAGAATATCGGGAAAGCGATAAGCAATATTTCTTTTGGTGGCGGTGGAGGTTCCGGCGGAGGTTCAGGTGTTCCGCATATGGCTGACGGCGGTATTGTCTCAAAACCGACGCTGGCATTGATCGGTGAGGGCAGGGAATCAGAGGCGGTCATCCCGCTGTCGAAACTTGCTGATATGCAGCGTGGCGGTGGCATTTCTGTCAGCTTTGCGCCGGTGATACAGATGCAGGGAGGCGGTGATGCCTATGATCAGGTACGCCGCGGGCTGGCAGACGGTGCCGAAAACCTGAAGCGGCAGCTTGAACAGCTGCAGTCACAGCAGCGCAGACTGGGGTACGCATAATGTTCCAGCGCCAGCTTTTAACAGATGCCATCCATGCCGCTTTCATCAACGGAAACAAGCACGGCGAGATATACATCAGCAGCACAGGATGGGCAGATGACCAGCTTGTTGTCTGTCCGTACTGCCGCGCCGGGGACCTGAAGAAGCTGGGCAGGTTCCTGATTGACATTGCAGAGAATTTGGAGCGGGTATGGCCTCAACAATAACAACGCGGCAGGGCGACACTTTCGACATTCTGTCGAAGAGGATCTGGGGCGACGAGCACTATATGGAGG
>CAVJQJ010000245.1:4823-9467 GCA_963651715.1 Anaerovoracaceae bacterium | reverse complement strand
GCTCCGCCGCCCCTCTTCATCAAATTGCGCCGATTACATGGAACCCGTAGATCTGGTTGATAATTGGCAGCGGTCTGGATTTGATCTGGACGATTCGGCCTGCAGGATTTGCACGCTGGATCCAAGATGCGGGAACGCGTGCGCCTTCATAGAATGCGACGGTCTTGTTATCTTCATCCAGAACGGAACAGATACCATATGCCATGGTGGTCTTGACCATTGGGGAGCCCATCAGGACAGAACCGGTAGGAACCATGGCAGCTTCATTGCCATCACCGTCAACATACCAAGAGTCGTAGGAATAGACGTCCAGACCGGAATCTTTCAGATAGCCCCAATAAGTGACGCCCTGAGGCAGATGGGACGGGTCAATCATGCCCATATCGACGCGGCGTGTATCCATCTGCTGACCGTTGATCTTTGCCAGCAGCGCTTCAATCGCAGCGGTACCGCAGACAATTTCGGTCGGAGTCATGCCGGACTTCTGAATGACGGTACGGCGGATGCTGCGCAGATCTGCCATTGGATCGGCACCGGATGCGGTCCATTTGGTAGAAAGGGTGGTTTTTGGCTGAGATGCGGCAGCACTAGGCCAATAATTCAGAACGTCGTCATAGCCAGCGCCCTGAATGGTGATCTGGCCGGAAAACAGCGCTTCTGAGCACATCACTTCTTCGCGTCTGGTGATGATGTCGTCCAGCTGGCTCAGGTTGCGGCCGAGCTCTTCTGCAGCACGTTCGGATGGGCTCTTTGCGTTGTAAACGGATTCGCCCGGAGAGCGCTTCAGCAGATCTTCAGCGGTGGTCACCATCATTGGAGAAACTTCAGGTGCTTCGTAGCTGTTTGTCTTGTAACCGTCTTTTTCAACAACAACGCCGCCGACCTTAGGATTGACGAAAGGCGCGACTTTGCGGTCATGGTCTGCAACAATGTCGATGTCGATCTTTGCAGTGTCGAAAGTTACGGTATTGGAAAAATAACGGTCGCGCAGAAAGGTAGTCGCCTTTTTGTCGCTTTCTTCGACCATGCCCAACATGGTGCGAGTATCAAACATATCCATCGTGGTTCCCCCTTATTTGATGTAAATGCCGGCGTTCTGTGCTGCGACTTTCAGGCCGGATACGGTTGCACCGCTGCCTGCGGTCAACGCGGATGCGTTGAACTCACCGGAACGGTAAACTGGCGCCGCTTTTGCAGCGTCGGTGGTGTCCACATCTTCAGCGAGAACTGCGTAGACGGTAGATGTTGCGGCTGCGCCGGCGGAATCCAGCAAAGTGCCGCGAGTCAGTTTCCCTGCCTTTGCAATGGTCAAAGTGTCGGATACAACAGGCATCACCTGATTTGCCGCCCACAGATTGTCCATGCTCAGGACATTGGTTTCCTGCATGCTCATGGTTTTCTCCTTTTAAAAATTAACGGCCGGAAAATGCTTTTTTACCGGCTGCGATAACAGCGGCCTTTTCGGCTGCTTCTTTAGCGGCTGCCTCTGCATCAGGGCTCATGCCCAGATTTGCGTCGGCTCCGACGTCTGCCAGCGCTGCGGCATCTGCTGCATGGTCCTGCAGCATTTTTTCCGCCTGCGCTTTCTGTGCCTTGATGATGGCAACGGCAACAGCGTCTGCGGCCATCACGTTGTCAAACTTTGCAGCGGCGACAATGTTTTCATAGCCTGCGACTGCAATTTCCTCAATGGCTTTAATTCTGGCGCGTTCCTGTGCTGCGCCCTCTTCGATTGCCTCCGCGCGGATGGCTTCCAGAATGTCCGGATGCTCCGCCTTGAGTTTTTCGAGATCCATTTTTTCCCCTTTATCTCCGGCGGTCTTTTCTGCCTGTACATACCCTGCCGGCGCCTTGTCAAACAATGACGCGGACACCCGCAGCCCGTTGCACATAACGGCATCGCCTGCCCGTCTGTTTTCGACGGTCTGCGCGTCGTCCTGCGCGTCAGCAAACCCCCACTCGACCGCTTCCGCCGCTGTCAGGAAAGATTCCTTTGACATCAGCGCCAGCAGCTCGTCGCGCGGCTTGCATGTCTTTTCCGCGTAAATATCCAGAATGGATTCACGGATTTTTTCAAGATTCTCGGCGGCCTCCTGCATCTCTTCAGGTGTCATTGGACCGTCGTTGTACTGCCGTACAGGATGGACAAGCATTAACGCCCCGCGAGGCATGATGACTTTTGCATCTGGCAGACTGGTAATGATTGTCGCCGCAGACGCTGCCAGCCCTGCGACAGTGATTGTGATGGCGCCCTGATGGCGCAGGAAAAGGTTGTAAATGGCCAGCGCCGTAAACACTGAACCGCCCGGACTGTTGATGTAAATATCAATAGCCGAGTTTTCGTCAATTCCCTCCAGCTGCGCCTTGATCACGGATTCATCAATGCCGCGGTCCCAGAAATCGCCGCCGATAGCGCCGAACAGATCCAGCCGGACAGGCTTTCCGCCGCCCTCATTGACGACTTTTAAAAAATCAAGTTTCATCGTTTTCTCCCCCTGTATCCGGCACCGTTGCCGAATCTTTCGCCAGACCATCATCCCGGCGCATCTTTTCTTCACGGGTCCTGACAGCATGGATGTTTTCATACTTCATGCCCGTGAGCTCTGCAGCCTCGCGTTCCCGCGTGCTGAAACCCTCGTCGACGCGTACCTTTGCGGCATTCGCCTCTTTCAGCGGATCCAGCTGCCCCTGAGCGTCGCCGAACCATTCAGCGCCACACCATGCAGCCCTGATGGCTGGATCTGCGAAGAATCCCGGCGCATTGACACGGCCTTTCAACACCGCCTCTGTCAGCCATGCTTCATAGACAGGCGTGCAGAACTGCCCGACAAGCCATTCACGCCGCATCCTGAACATTTTCCACGCCTCAAGCAGTGATGCCCTAGACGCTGAATATGACGCGGTGAAATTCTTCACCAAAAGCTCGTAAGGTATTTCCAGCGCTGCCCCTATCTGCCGGCAGATGGCGGTCACGAACCCATCAAACGCGGTGTTAGGCCGCCCGGGATTCGCTGTTGATACTGATTCCCCGTCACCCAACGCAACAATGGCACCATTGCCCAGCATGTAATCTGAATCGCTTCTTGGAGCTCCAACAGGCACCGCAGGATTGAACGGACTTGCAAGCGGATCTTCCTGATTGTTTGACTGTACAAAAACGGTGAACATGCCAGAGACAACCGCCGCCATAAGCTCGGCGTCTGAATACCGCGCCAGCTGCTTCAGGCTTTCAATGACAGGTGCAAGCAGCGGAACACCGCGCCGCTGCGCAGGCCGCTCTACGTCTGCCATGATGTGCAGCACATTCCGACGGCCTGTCGCTGAACCAAACGCCTTGACGCGTGTCCATTTCTGCGGCTCCTTATTCAGCCCCAGATGGCGGAAAGAATTGGGGTTGTACTTTGCGACCCAATAGGCGATTGCGTCGCCATACGTTCCGATTTCAACGCCGCCAAGGATGTTTTTGCCGACGACCATTGGATACGGGTCACAAACCCTGTCTGCTTCAATCATGCCGATCCGCAGGTCGTAAACGCTGCCAGCCCGCTTGATGACAGGCAATGTCACAAAGACATCACCCGAAACAAGTGCGGAAATCAGGACCAAGCTCTGCAGCTGGTAAAACGTCTGGCGGCGCTCTGCATCACAATCAATGCCTTCCGCCCAAAGTTTCCATTCGCGCTCAACATCCTCTTCCCACTTGCGCGCCTGATCGTCAGTCAGTCCCAAGAATTTCGCATCGATCTGAGCATTCAGCAGCAGCCCAGACCCGACAATGTTTGTCCTAAGCGTTTTTATGGCACCGGTTGCCAGCGGCGACCCCATGTAAAGGTCCCTGCTGCGGTTTCTCAGTGTCTCGATGTTGTCTACTATGTCCTCATCTGCGGACATGCCTTGAGTCAACCAACCAGTTAAACTTTTCTTCGCGTAGCTGCCGCCGTGTCGTCCGTATCCGTACCCGTTGCCGCGGCCGCCCGGGAACGCGTTGATGATGTTCCGGGCAGCTTGTCGGCGCAGCGCCGTTTCCGGCGAGAATATGCCGATAATCTTATCCAGAAAATTCATGATCTAAACCTAAAGGTCGATAGGAATGGTACGCAGCACACGCATTCCGCTGCGGCCGTTTTCAATCTTTGAAACTTCAGCACGCCAGTATTTGATGCGTGCCGTAATGTCCGCCAGACTTGGCCTTGTCAATGTCCGCGAGCCGATCTTGTAAGATTGACCGGAAACAGCGACCGCCTTTTCAGCGTCAAGCCACATCTGCAGGTTTTCCTGCGCCTCTTCCAGTGTTACCCAAGCCATTCGTCCTCCTAAATCTCAACGCCGCGTGACAATGTGCCGCGGCGCTGCGGTCTTGCCTGCTGCTGGACTGTTCCGCCCTCCATGTAATAGGCTTCCAGCTGCTCAAAATTCGGGTTCAAAATCTCCATCGCAGCCCGTGCATAAACAGCACAGTCGAGCGCCTCGTTTCTTTCCCTGATCTTCTTCCAGCCAGCCTTGACGACGCCTTTCTCAAAACGCTGCTCGAAAATTTCCGACGTCAGCTGCTGGAAATACACCTCGCCAAAACCGCGCTCCGACTGCATGGGGAAATGGACAAATCCGGGCCCCTCTTCTTCGATGTTCAGATTGCCACTGACC
>CAVJQJ010000245.1:0-4776 GCA_963651715.1 Anaerovoracaceae bacterium | reverse complement strand
GACCAGCGTCTTTCCTGAATCGACGCCCAAAGTAAAAAGGGCCGCTCTGGCCCTGTTGTTTCTGCTAGGCGTCGAAATGAATGGCACCCCTATGCCACCACGCCCTTTGATACTGAAAACCCGCAGCCGCTCACGCTGTTTCGTGTACTGATAGACTTCAGCTGTATAGGCACCGTCGCCGGAGTCAACGCAGGCGCATTGAACCGCAAGCTTGATGCCGTTGGATGTCATATGCTGCCATTGCAGCACGCCGTCCAGCTCCTGCCATACTGCAGCCTCGTCTGGCCTGCCATAAATAATGCGGTGTGATATGCCCCAGCACTCCCTGCCGACGCCCCAGCCGAATATTGAGCATTCCAGACGGTCCCGCTGGACATCAATGCCAGCCGTCAGCAGCAGAACGCCATCAGGCAGGATGTCATTTGCCGGGTAATATTCACGGCGGAGAAACAGGTGCTCCCAGTTATCGTTTTTGATAACCTCTTCCCATGGTTCTCCCAGCTTCAGGTTCACGAACTCCATGAGCCCCTGCCGGTCCCTTGATTTAACGGCGTCTGTAAACTCTGAAACAAGCGAGGAAAGATTCACCCACGGACTGTACAGACTGTTGATGTGGTACCCGCGGATCTTGCTGTTTGAGCTCGACCGCCAGATGCCGTGCGCCATCATGTTCGGGTCAGGCTTGTATGCTCCACGCGTCTTTCCGCCGCATTCAGGACAAACCATGTGCGCCGTATCAGGCAGCGCGTTTCCCGCTTCGTCCTTGTCCCATTTGACAAGCTCCCACCGCAGCACATGCAGCTCCCCGCAATGAGGACACGGCACATAAAACTGGCGCCTGTCGCTGCGGTCATACCACTGCGAAATCTTCGACAGCCCCTTTACCGTCGGCGTGCTGACAAAGACAATCTTGCGGTTGTGAAAATTCGTCGTGCGCTGGACAGACAGCTTCAGCGGGTCACCCTCTTTTGTGCTGCCATAGCGGTCCACTTCATCACACAACAGCACGCGGACAGGCCTTGATGCCAGCCCTGCAGGACTGTTTGCGCCGACCAGCGCGATATAGCCGCCGGCGTAATGCTTCATCCTGATTGTCGTGCTGCTTTTTCTGCTTGTCCCTCTTCCGTCCTGCCCCTCTTCCAGCTTGAACTGCAGCCCCGGCGAACACTTGAACGTCGGGTCGATTCTTTCTTTACTGAACGCCTCAGCCGCCTCGACCGTCGGCTGGACCATCAGCTGCGGCGCTGGCTCCTGATCGACGAAATAGCCCATCACATTGAGCAGCGCTTCTGATTTTCCGACCTGAGACGAGCACATCATGACGACGATCTCTGTTTTCTTGTCCGTCGCCGCGTCCATTGGTTCCCGCAAATATGGAACCCTGTCTGTTCTCCACTCGCCCGGCTCAGGTGATGTGCCCGGCGCGATGTATCTGAACTGGTCCGCCCATTGCGATCCAGTCAAGCGTGAGCGCGGCCGCATGCGTCTCTGACAGGCTGCCCATACTTCTTTCACGCTCATTTGAACTTCATTTTCCTCAACTCATCCAGCGCGTTTTCGTGCTCTTCTTCGATGATGCTTTCAATCTCTCTGGCCGTCCTGTTCTCACACAGCATGGCTATCCGCGGCGCTATGCCACGCAGCTTAGTAACGAAAGCCTCCATGACTTCCCCGGCGAATCTTGCAGCCGCAGCCACTTCCATCAATTCGCCTTTTTTCTGCTGGACCTCCAGCTTCTTCAGCTGCGCCGCGTATGTTTCCTTTGCCAGCTTTGCACGCGCTGTTTTCTGCGTCACCGTCTCGCCGGCACGCTGTTCAAAATCGGCGTCCTCTCTGTCGCCCTTGAGCTCGCGCCATGCTGCCAGCCCCTCAGCCAGCGGAATGCCGTCTGGCGTCGATGGAATCTTTCCAGACGACACCAACGTGCGCATATATGACCGAGACACACCGCATTCACGCGCAAAAGCGGTAACTCCTACAATTTCGTCGCTTTTCACCCGGTGCACCTCCAAAAAAGCACCCAATAGCTACACAATTTCTGGGGCTCTCCGACCCGCTCGCTTTCACCCTCGCCCACAGTACCTATCGAACACCCGCATATTTATGTAATCTGATGTTTTGTAGTATTCATCGACAAGTTGCAGGTCTGAACCATATGTAAAAATCGGAACGGGCTTGTAACCTCTGGACAGCATCTTCTGATAGTTGTTCCACGTTGCATCAGGATTACCGATTACATCGAGCATAAAATAACGCCACGGCTTCACAGGCAATCTGTCGAGGAAACGGCAATACTCGTCAAGCGTTATATCCTTTCCCGAGTTGTGAGCCGTAAAAGCTCCAGAGTCTAAAAGCCATCGGATGTGACCGCTGTTGATAAGCGGGGTCATCTCCTTAATCATCCCGTCTTTTACATACGGATATGCGACAAGCACATTGAGAATAGGTTTATCAGGAATATTCATAATCTATTCCCACCTGTTGCAGTGCGTTTTCGATTGTCTCCTTTGCAAACTCGACATCGCCGTTGTCAACTCGGTATGTCAGCTTCGTGGTTGTGCTGACGGCATCGCTGACATCAGGTTCTTCGATGTTGCTATCCCAGCCGTTTAGGATGGATTCGATTTCCTCACTATCCCAGCCAAGCAGTTCAACATTGATTTCGTCTGTCTGCAACCGTTCGATTTCTGACTTGAGCAGGTCATCATCCCAGTCGGCATTTTCACCCAGCCGATTATCGGCGAGGATGTATGCCCTGCGTTGAGCGTCTGTCAGGTGTGATAACCGAACGACTGGAACATCTTTCATGCCGAGCTTTTTCGATGCCAGCAAACGCCCGTGACCAGCGACAACGCCGTTGTCCTCGTCAATCAGGATTGGAGCGTTGAAACCGAACTCCTTTATTGATGATGCAATCTGTGTAATCTGCTCATCACTGTGAATCTTTGCGTTGTTGACGTATGGGATGAGGTCATCAACAGCGACCATTTCTAATGCTTGCGGAATTTTAATCATATGCGGAATTTGAGAGATGGACAGCGGGGTTGGAAGCCCCGCCGTCCGTGCCAGTCTTTCCTGACCGTCATCCGCATTTAGAGTCTGTTGCGGATAACAGACTTGATTTGATGATTTGGCGGAGAGAACAGGATTTGAACCTGTGGATGCGTTGGCATCTCCTGTTTTCAAGACAAGTGCATTCGACCGCTCTGCCACCTCTCCAACAACAGGTGAAACGGTGACGGGTGCATAAAATCAAAAAAAATAGGCGTTAATTTTGAAAAAAAGCCACCGTCTCGCCTGTTGTCTCTGTCTGTCCAGATGTCAAGCGTCTAGTTCCGCTTTGCCAATGTTGAATGAATTTTTTGTTTTCGATGACCTGTATTGGCGTACAGGATAGGCTCACCGAGATGCGTACTTTTGAAAGGAGGTTAAATGCACATCCTGATGAGTTCTGTCTGTCCAGATGCCATGCAACGTCGGTCCGTGCTCTGTCACACGGATAGTCTGCTGCTTTGTCTGAAAAGAAGTCCGTCTTGATGGCAGCACAGAAAAGGACACCGGCCCGTCCCTCTCGCATCACTCCATGTTGATCAATAAAACCGATGCCCTTATCTGTGCGTCATGGTGTGCCCGGACGGAATCGAACCGTCGGCTCCGGCGAAAGCTGAGGAAACTCCGGCGTTCTTCCCACTGAACCACGGGCACAAAAAAAGCCGCTTTATGGCGGCTTAGAATCGACAGGAAATAGAAATAAAAAAAGCCGCTAAAGCGGCTGGGTGCAATAAACCAATTTAATCATTAGGGCCCATTGTTTCCGCTTTTTCGGAAATTGTCAATCCCCTGCGCTTCAATCCGATCTGCTGCCCGTACTTTCTGACCGCTCTTTCTTCCTCAAGCGTTGCCGACACACTGTCGAAAACAAGTTTCAAAAGCCGTTTCTGCCGCTTTTCAGGCATACATGCCAGAACAGTGCACAACAGCAGCTCAGACACTTCAGACACCGTAAAAACCAGCTCAGGCCGCGACATATCCTTGACCGATTCAATAACGTATCTGGCCATCCTGTTTGCACGCGTGATGCACAATTCACGCCCGACCAATTCCTTGTCCATCTGTCACCTCACTGCACCAAGAATCCGCTTCGCAAGCTGCCTGTATCCTGACGGGTAGAGATGAACCCCGTCCCGCGTTGGATAGTTTCCTGACCGGATCACGTTGTTCCTGCCTTCCAATGCTGTCCTGTATTCACCCTGGACGTTTGGCGGTGACACAATCCAGCAACGCTTCGCCCGGCGGCATATTGACTCAGTCTGTTTAAGCCACTTCGCCGACGACTTGCCAGAAATCCTGTCGTTGGTGCCGGTCATCACAATCAACGTGTCGTCATGGACCGGATGCTTCAGCCAGTAGGATGTCGTGCTTCCGTTCTTGTATTTCACCGCCATATGCCCAGCCAGATAAGGGCGGAGTCCGCCAACGTGAGAATCGCCGATGATTGTGGTCGCACGTGCGCAGTTGCCCAGAACAATTCCTGCCCATGCGGCGACGAGGCCAGCGACAAAAATCTTGTCGGATGTGGAGAACTCTGGTTTCTCACCGTCTTTGACAAAAGCGACATAGCGAAGAATTATTGCATCAATAATCCCGAAGGCCGCGAACACCCAGCCGAGAAAATCCTTGCTGACGGTGATGTTGAAAACACACCAGAGGAGCGGAACAAACCGACTCCAGAAATGTCCGCTTTTAAAAAAATCCCTCACTTGATACCTCCAATTT
>CAVJQJ010000244.1:2209-10765 GCA_963651715.1 Anaerovoracaceae bacterium | reverse complement strand
CCTGCTTAGCTGGGGGTTTTCTTATGACAATAAAACTGCTTTTTTGGCGGATTTGCAACAGCAGAATATTTTAGACGACATTTAAATTCCGTTTTCTGTTGAATTTATGTAACAGAACCCCGGGAAAAACGGACGGACGGATGGATGGACGGATGGGAAAAATGATGCCATGGACATCGCCACAGACGGACCGGCCATGACGCCAGACCTCAATCAGCTCTCTGCCTGTTCCGCCAGACGTTCCAGCACCCGTTCCGCCTCCTCGTTGCCAAGATACGCCATATTTTCCAGCGCTGCCTCGGCATCCTCATTGCCCTGCATCGCCGCCAGGGCATACCACTTCACCGCCTGGCCGAAATCCTGCCAGCCACCCAGCCCGTTCTCATACATGAAGCCGAGCGTATTCTGGGCAGAGATGTTGCCCTGCACCGCCGCCTTGGTGAACCACTCCCGCGCCTTGTCGTAATCGCACTGGACGCCCTTGGAATAGATATACATGAACGCCAGTTCCGCCTGCGACTCATCATGGCCTTTCGCCGCCGCCTTGTAGAACCAGAACGCCGCATGGTCATAGTTCATCGGGACGCCCCAGCCCTCCAGCCGCATCTTGGCAATGTGGTACTGCGCGATGGTATTGTCCATCTCCGCTGCCCGGGTGAAACAGTCCGCCGCCTCGGTCAACTGTTCCGCCTCCATCAACGCCAGTCCCCGGCCGACGAGGTCTGCGCTGACAGTGACGGCATCAGTCATCTCAGCTGTCATGATGTCACCGTTTCAGATGTTGATTGAAGAACTTGTCCAGCTCGCCAAAGTGGTAGCAGAGCTCCGGCGCATCGGGCGGCAGCAGATAATAAATCGCATGCGAGATACCCTCGATCACCACCAGATCGGCATCGACGCCCGCCTCACGCATCTTCTGATGGACACGCACCGTATTGCTGAGGAACAGATCGCGGGTGCCAGACGTCAGCAGGGTGGGCGGGAAACCCGACAGGTCACCGTAAACCGGCGAGAGCATCGGATCCTTCATATCATGCCCATCCGCGTAGAGCTCTGCCGCGCCCTTGAGGAAACCGTCATAACTGACCAGCAGATTATCAATATAGGCATTGGTATGGTAAGAATCCCCCGTCTTGGTCAGGTCAGACCAAGGGGTACCCGGCGCAATCGCCCCCGGCAACGGCAGCCCTTCTGCCTTTGCCCGCAGGACCAGCGCCAGCATCATCCCACCACCCGTTGAGGTTCCGAACACCCCGATTTTCTCGGCTGGATACCGTTTCAGCAGGTCACGGTACACCGCCACCGCATCATCCATCGCTGCAGGATAAGGATGGTCCGGCGCCATCCGGTAATCCACCGACACCACCTTGTAACCACCTTTCGCCGCCATCAGCACCCCTTCCCCGATACCGGACTTACCCGGCTGGAAGACATAACCGCCCCCATGGATATGCAGCAGTACACGGTCCTGGTTCTCAGGTTTCACCGAAGCGGGCGTCAGCGTGAAAACACGCACACCTGCCATCTTTGATTCCACAACCGCCACCTTCAGCGATTCCGCCATCGCGTCGACCCTCACCGCCCCTGATGACGCCAGATGGGCCACCAGCCGGTTCCATTCCGCATGCGTCTTGGGCACCTGAGCCCAGTTGACTGGCAGCCCCGATGCAATCTGCTGCTGCAGGGCTGGGCTGACCGTCTCAGGCACCGGTACATCGTGGGCAGGAATATCCCTTGTCTGAGCCGTTGGCCATGCCAATACAGCCATCAGGGACACCGCCAGTAAACACCGTTTGAAAACCTGCATATCCTCTCCTTGAGCAACAACCATCCCAGTATTCCACAGCAAGGATGAGACAGGCAACCCAGATACACCTGACACCGCTTGACTGAGCGTCATAGATATTCCAAAATGACTCAATCAGAACCCATCGGTGAACGCCATGCACAAGAAACTGATTCTCTGTTCCCTCCTTGCCACCCTCGCGTTGACCGCCTGTGGCAAGAAAGAAACGCCGAAACCAGCCGACAATGACCCCGCGGCATCCGCTTTCCCCGCACGTGACACCAAGTCAGAAAACTGGGAACCCTACAACTGTGGCAAAGACATGATCTGCTCAGTCCAGGTCAATCCACAGACCCACTCAGCCATCATCAAAGCAGACATCTCCAACATGATCCTGAAGGAAAAACCTGCCATGGCAGAACAGCTCAAGACCCATAAGTTCGAGCTGAAAACGACATTGGCATTCGACTGCGTCAAGAAAATGGGACGTCTCGCCAGCATCTCTGAAACCAAGATCTCCCGGAGCAATCCCAACGAGACAGAAGTCGTGATGCCTGAGACCGCGCCAAAAACCGAAGACTGGGCGAAGATGTCACCCGACCGTGACGACTGGGCGGTTTACAACAAAGCCTGCCAGCAATAAGACAAATTTATTGGAATCACTTTCAGAAAAGGAACACACATGAACAATCCACGTTATCTGAACACCATCTACTGTGACGATGTCCGTCTCGAAGTCGGGGGCAAAACCACCTACGTCGGCGTCTATGGCAGCGTCATGAATATCGTCGTCTCTGAAGAAGCCTACAAACAGAACAACGGCGTCACGATTCCGAAACTGTGCCTGATCTCCACCCTCAGCACCCCGGCAGACCAGCCTGCGAAGAAAATCGACTTCTCCATCAAACTGGATGGCAAGCCAGTCCAGGGCTTTTCCGCAGAACTGCAGACCCCACCTGAAAGCAGCAATGCACAGTACCAGACTTGCACCACCGTCAACAACGTCTCCCTCACCCTGAGACAGCCAAGCCTGCTCAGCCTGACAGCCAGCATCGACGGGGGCGAAGCCATTGAAGGCCCAACCCTGCTGCTGAACCTGCAGGTCAAGAAATCGGAAACTGCACCTGAAGCCAATACCCCAGCGCCAGAAACCCAGCAGTAAACCGAACCGGACCACTCATGCAAAAGGGACTCTCATAGGAGTCCCTTTTCTGTTTCCGCCATCATGCTGCAGATGATCTTGAGGATGATGGCTGCTGGTCCAGTGCCGTCTCAACCCGTTCCAGCCCCTGCTGTCCAGACACATCGCACCGGGATGCCGCCCGACGGTACCATCTGCGTGATTCCGCCAGATCCTGCGGGACAGCGGAACGCCCCTCTTCATACACCAGTCCCAAGGACAGCTGGGCAGGCACCGCATCCTGTTCCGCCGCCTGCTGCCACCACTGAACCGCCTGCGTGAAATCCTGTCTGACGCCCTTGCCCTCCGCATACATCCTGCCCAGATAGAACATCGCATCCGAGTCACCCTGTGCGGCGGCACGTTCCCACCAGCTCCTTGCCTGGCCATAGTCCTGCCAGACATGCCTGCCCCGCCAGAACATCAGCCCCAGATTGCTCTGCGCCAGCACAAAACCCTGACCGGCGGAGACACGGAACCATTCGAGCGCCTTGGCATCATCCTGAACCACTCCCTTGCCGTCACGGTACAGGACGCTCAGATTGTTCTGTGCGACCGTCCTGCGGTGCGAAAACACCTTCCTCGTAAATGACACCAAGGTCATTCATCGCCGCCGTATCGCCCAGATCGACCGCCCCCTGCAGGAGCGAGACACCCCGCGGATAGTCAGGCGTCATCCCGATCCCCTCGATACAGCGTACGCCCAGTGTGAACATCGCCTCAGTGTCGCCCTGCTGAACCTTTTCCTCAAGCACTTCAATTGAATCAGCCGTCAAAGACATAACACAACTCCTTTATGCTGTTGGACACCTTGATAGTATGCAACGAAATCAGCCTGAATGGACTGATTCAGGCTTGACTGTCGGTAAAAAAACAAAACCGCCGGGACATTCAGGTCACCAGCGGTTCAGATTGCTGAAAAACAGCGTTCAAGCGTTACAGCTCATGGTAATGCGGGATGATGTCATCATAGTGGCCATCCTTGCTGCGGAAACCCTTTGGAATCACGCCCAGCTGGGTGAAGCCCAGCTTCTTGTACAGACGCAGCGCACGTTCATTCGTCGCGACCACCGCATTGAACTGCAGCACACCATAGCCCAGTTCCTTACCCATCTTCAGGCAGTCCAGAACCAGCGCTTCGCCGACCCGTTTACCACGGACAGAGCCCTTGACCGCATAGCTTGCATTACAGATATGGCCACAACGGCCGACATTGTTTGGATGCAGGATATACATCCCGACCATCTCACCGTTTTCGCTGTCATACGCCACCCCGGTGAACGACTGCTCCGCGAAAAACGCACGGCCACTGTCCAACGTCAGCGTTTCCTCCTGCGGGAATGCCAGTCCTTCCTCGACAATCTCATTCCAGATTGCAATAGCACCCGCTAAATCCGCTTCCGCCAGTTTTTTAACTTCAATCGTCATTTTTACCTCAGTTCCTCAACAAAACACCCCTATTGATGTAGCTGAAATGTTACCCCCATCACCGGGAAACAGGTAACAAAAAGCCCATCGGAATCCGATGGGTATTTCCCCCGCACACGCTGCTCCAAGGAAACAACGTCGCAGGCTCAGAACAGATGCCTGTCAGGCGCTCTTTTTCTGGCGAACCTTGTAAACAACATATGCCACAGCAGCACTGACAACAACTGCAGTAACCAATCCACAAAGAAGTTTTCTCATAATATCCTCCCGGTTGTTGTGGAAAAAATCCTCAGTCAATCCATCGCATCTGAGTTTAAGAAACCCGATAAGTCAAGCATATTCAACAAGCCTTACCCCTGTCAATTTCTGCCTCGAAAAAAACGATAAACTTTGTAATATTTTTCCCAAAATCGCAACATTGTTAAACCGTATAACAGAAGATTCCAGCCCTACCCCGACAAACGTTTTTCATGGGCAGCATGCATCAGGTAATTTCCGTGAACCGGACGGTTTAGCAGCGGATGCGGCAGATCTCGATACAGAGGCTTTTGAAGCAGGAACCGATGCAGCCGATGCCGAAGCGGATGCAGCAGGCGTAGATGTGGCTGGTGCAGATGCGACAGGGACAGAACCTGATGCAACCGGCCCGGATGCCACCGGAGCTGATGCGGAAGCGGCTGGTTTATTGCCACACCCCGCCAATGCGACAGACAGTCGCACTGCAGCGGCAATACCGGCAAAATATTTTTTCATGGATTATCTCCTATCTCAATCTCAATACAGTCAATGCAGGCCATCTCCGCCCCTCAACAGAAAAGTACGGATTACAGACTGCTTTATGGCCAACAGGTTATCCTATTATTGCCTCACTGTTATAGACTGTCAACAAAATTCCCATAATTCATATAGGAAAACAATAAAACAAACAAAAAAAGCGACGCCGTTCGCCAGAAAACAGAAAAACCGCTGGCACAACGCACAGCGGGCTTCCTGAACAGCTGCCGGTTATAACGGGATTATTTTGCGAATTCTTCGGAACCGCGGATCACAATCGCCCAGTTGTTTCCGGTATTGACCAGCTGGACACCGGAACCACCAGCGGCAGGGGCATTCTTCAGCTTCAGCATCACATTGACATTCGCGATGGTGCCTGGCTGGACGTCAGCAGCCTTGATTTCGGTTGGATGCTGGAGATCCTGAGGATTGACCTTGAAATACTGGGTCTGGGCAGGATCGACATTGACGGATTCCAGACCAGGGTAGCTTTTTTTGGGAAATAACGATTGACATTTGTCAATTTGTAGAGGCGATCAGCGATATCGGACGAAAATCTGAGCATTATTGACAAAACGCCTAATTTACGCTAAAATAAAGGAAAAAATCGCAGGAGGGTCGCCTAATGAGCTTGGGGGAAGCAATTAGAATTACACGGCAAAAATCCTTTTATACGCAGGAGGAATTTGCCAGGAAACTAAACGTTGCGTTGTCTACAGTCAATCGTTGGGAACTGAACAAAGCCAAGCCCAGCGTGAAAGCAATGAGAGCGATCAAGTCTTTCTGCGAAGAAAACGACCAACCGTATGAATTCATTGAGGAACAGTGGGTTGGTTATATAGGGGGCGAATAAACATGTCAGGGCAAAGGACTCAGTGGAATGAAGCAACGAGAGTGCAGATGCCGGCGCTTGTCCACTTGACACGTATTGGCTTTACTTACTTTGGCAAGATTACCGAAGATAAGGCTGGCACTGTTTATGACCCGGATACAAACATCCTCATAGAAGTTTTCAAGTCTCAGTTTGCAAAATTGAATCCGGAGCGAGCTGGAGAAGCGGAAGCTATGCTCAGGACGATTAGACAGGAGCTTGATAACGATGATATTGGAGAAAGTTTTTATAAGCGGCTCAAGTCGGTTTCTCCGGTAAGGCTTGTCGATTTCGAGCACCCTGAAAATAATACATTTCATTGTACGGCAGAGTTTACCTGCAAACGTGATGAAGATGAATTTCGACCAGACATCACTCTGTTTGTGAACGGGCTTCCCTTGGTGTTTATCGAGGTCAAAAAGCCTAACAATATTGGCGGTATGGTTGCCGAAGCAGAGCGCATGAACAAACAGCGCTTTCCTAATAAAAAGTTCCGCAGATTTATAAACATAACGCAGCTGATGATTTTCTCAAACAATATGGAGTACGATGCTATGGGCGGTATCGTGCCTATTCAGGGTGTCTTTTATTGCACCGGCTCAAAGAAAGGCTCGCCTTTTAATTGCTTCAGAGAAGAAAATCCGCTGAATCTCAATGTGGCACCATATAACAGAGACTTTCCCTACAAGGCTATTGACCCTGAGGTTGAAAAGCAGATTCTTTCTGATTTTAACAATCAGGTCATTCACACAAGTCCCGAATATCAAACCAACTTACAGACAACGACTCCGACAAACCGTGTGATTACGTCGATGTGCAGCCCGGAAAGACTTCTTTTCCTGCTTAAATATGGCATTACCTATTACCACAAGACAAAAGAGCTTGATGATGGGACAATCGAGCAAATAGACCAGAAGCATATCATGCGTTACCAGCAATTTTTTGCTGCAATGATTGTTCGTGAGCGTATCTCTGAAGGCGTAACCTCCGGTATTATTTGGCATACGCAAGGAAGTGGAAAGACTGCTCTTTCGTTCCATCTTTCCTATGTGCTTACAGACTATTTTGCGAGCATCAACAAGGTGACGAAGTTCTACTTTATAGTTGACCGTCTTGATCTCATGAAGCAATCCAAAGAGGAATTTGCAGCCCGAGGACTGGTTGTCAAAACTGCAAGTTCCAGAGCCGAGTTAATGGAGCAGTTCCGGACGAATCAATCCCAGGAAGGAACGACCGGCGAGCCTGAAATCACCGTCGTTAATATTCAGCGTTTTGAGGAACGACAGGATAAGGTTGTCCTTCCCTCTTATGCAACCAATTTGCAGCGAGTTTTCATCATTGATGAGGCACACCGTGGATATAAGCCAGAAGGCTCCTTCTTGGCTAATCTGTTTGATGCGGATACTAACTCTATAAAGATTGCTTTGACCGGAACGCCACTCTTAAAGAGCGAGCGTGAATCTTGGCGCGTTTTCGGAAACTATCTGCACACATACTATTACGACAAGTCCGTCCAGGACGGTTATACACTGAAAATCATTCGAGAGGACATTGAGACTTCCTACAAAGAGAAGCTGGAGGAAATCTACCATTTCCTTGAGAACCTTGTACAGAAGAAGGATGTCAAAAAGGACGACATCATTGAGCATCCGAACTATGTAAAGGAGCTACTCCGGTATATCATCACCGATCTGAAGCGTTTTCGGATTATTCGTGGAGACGATACATTGGGTGGAATGGTCATTTGCGAGACAAGCGAGCAGGCCCGCCGATTGTTTGCTTATTTCGATGAGATTCAAAATGAGTTGAATAAAGATGCGTCTAGCAAGAGCCATTTCAAGGTTGGACTTATTCTGTACGATAGTGATGACAAGGACACCCGCGAAAATGTCATTACTGACTTCAAGGACAATTTCAAGGTCGATATGCTCATCGTGTACAACATGCTGCTTACTGGGTTTGATGCTCCAAGATTGAAACGACTCTATTTCGGGCGCAAGCTCAGAAATCACAACCTTCTTCAGGCAATCACCCGTGTCAACAGGCCGTACAAGAACAATCGGTATGGCTATATCATCGACTTCGCTGATATCAAGAAGAATTTTGACGAGACAAATGCTGCATACCTTGCAGAGCTCAATAAATTCAATGATCCTAATGAAGTTGGCGAAGGAAACGAGGTCAATATTCTGGCTCAGGTTATGGAGGATCCTGCTGAACTGATCCAGCGTATGCAACAAGCCCGGCAAGTGCTTTTCGATTATCCTCTTGATAATGCGGAGGAATTTAGTACAGAGATTTCAACGATTGAGGATAAGTCGGTTCTTCTTGACCTGAAGAAAGCACTGATTGAAGTGCGTGACTGCTGTAACATCGTAAGAACTTTCGGCGATGACGATTTGAAAGCGGCATTTGCAAATTTCGAGGTTTCTCGCTTGAAAGATATCCTCTCCGAGGTGCAGCGCCACATCAACATCATCAACCAGCGTGAAGCTTTTGCTGATGACGATGCAACAC
>CAVJQJ010000244.1:0-2199 GCA_963651715.1 Anaerovoracaceae bacterium | reverse complement strand
CAGTATGGTCAATGAAGCAATGCAGGATATTACCTTCAACTTCAGCAAAATCGGCGAAGAGGAACTAAAGATGGTATCCGGCGGCATAGAGCTTAATGAAAATCTTCAAAGAACGGTGCGGGAATTCTCAGAAAACATTGACCCTGAGGATCCGGAGTATATCACATTGAGAGAAGCGTTTCATGCTCGGTTCCGTGAGCACGGCTTTACCCCTCAGAACATGGAGGAATTCAATTCCTACTCTAAGGCTATGGACGAGATACTTCAAAAGCTGGCAGAACTACGGAAAAAGAATGCGGCTTTGCTGAGACGCTATAACGACGACGAAAAGTTCGTTCGTGTCCACAAGCGAATCCGAGAAGAAAACACGAAGCGCAAAAGCACCGGGAAACCGGTCCTGCTCTCCGAATATGACGAAAGCATCGTTACCGCTCTGATGACCATAAAGAGCGACATAGACCGTAAGGTTTATGACCGCAACGACATTCTGAAAAAGGATGCCTATTTTGAGCAGTCTGTCATGACGGAAATTAAGACAGGCATGGATACTTTGGGTGTTGTCAATTCCAGAGAGGACAGAATTTTCATTCAGAGCAAGATTACAAAACAATATCTCGAACAATACCCTGCTGCATAAGGAGAAGGGACCAATGGATATAAAGGCACAAACCTATAAATTGATAGATGACCTGAAAGCTGTCTGCCACAATTACGGCATGGGAAATGACGGAAACGAGTACAAGGTCATCACCCAGATATTTCTATACAAGTTTTTGAATGATAAGTTTGGCTACGAGATTAAGAAAAAGGATTCCCGTATTGCCAGCGCCGAAAAGTGGGAAACTGCATATTCTGAGCTACCAGAGGATGACCGGCTTGACCTGCTTGATTCTTTGTCACCCGATATTCCACGACTCTATCCGGAGCATTTGATTTCTACACTGTGGAATCAGCAGGCCAAGGGCGATTTTGATTTGATCTTCGACAGTACGATGGTCGATATTGCAGACAAGAACATCGACATTTTCTCTACGCAGACAACGAAGAATACAAAGATTCCGCTGTTTGAAAAACTCACTAACTTTGTGACCGATGACGCACAAAGAGCTCCGTTTGCAAGAGCCCTGGTTGACAAGCTTGTCAACTTCTCTTTCGAGGATGCTTTTGCTGAGAGCTATGATTTCTTTGCTGGCGTATTTGAGTATGTTATCAAGGACTACAACACCAATGGCGGCGGCGTATATGCGGAATATTACACGCCTCATGCAATAGCCGTGATTATGGCGAGGCTTCTTGTCGGTGACAAGCAGGATTTGCACAATATCGAGTGCTATGATCCGGCAGCTGGAACCGGCACGCTGTTGATGGCGCTTGCTCATCAGATCGGTGAAGATCGCTGCACGATCTTTGCGCAAGACCGTTCTCAAAAGAGCAATAAGATGCTCAAGCTGAACCTGATCCTCAACGGGCTGGTTTCCTCACTTGACCATGCAATTCAGGGAGATACCTTGACTGACCCGTTCCATATGAGCGATGACGGAAAGTCTTTGCGGCAATTTGATTATGAGGTCTGCAACCCTCCATTCAATTTGGATTTTTCTGAAACAAGAGAGACGCTTGCAGCCATGCCGGCCCGCTTCTGGGCAGGCATACCCAACGTGCCGAAGAAGAAAAAAGAGAGCATGTCCATCTACACATGCTTCCTTCAGCATGTTCTGAATTCAATGAAACCGAACGGAAAAGCTGCGATTGTCCTCCCGACCGGTTTTCTTACCGCAAAGAGCGGTGTCGCAGGCAAACTGCTGAAGCATATTGTAAATGAACGGCTTGTTTATGGTGTTATCAGTATGCCGTCCAACGTTTTTGCAAATACCGGTACGAATGTCTCCGTTGTGTTCTTCGATAACTCAAGGTCATCAGACAAGGTTATCCTGATCGACGCATCGAAGCTCGGCGAAGAGTATCAGGAAGGCAACAACAAGAAGGTTCGCCTAACACCAACAGAGATTGACATGATCGTCGATACTTTCCTCAACAAGAAAACTGTGGAGGACTTTTCGGTTGCTGTAAGCTATGAGGATATTGAAGCAAAGAAGTGTTCCCTCGCAGCCGGTCAGTACTTTGATGTAAAGATTGAGTATGTGGAGCTTACGCAGGAAGAATTTGAGAACAAAATGTCCGAGCTGACATCGAATTTGC
>CAVJQJ010000243.1:0-6736 GCA_963651715.1 Anaerovoracaceae bacterium | reverse complement strand
GAGCCTTACAGGCGATATGAAGAACCACCGGCTATGCCGGTGGGTAGCTTTTTCATGGTGATGGGAGATTCCCGTGTTTGTCCTGCTGAACAGGCGGTTAGTGTTTCTGGAATTCCTCGAATCCCCGTCTACGGAGCTGGCAGGCAGGGCATTCGCCACAGCCATAGCCCCAGCTGTTGAGGTGGGTATGGTCGCCGATATAGCAGGTGTGGGTCTGGTTGATGATGAGGTCCACGAGAAGCTGTCCGCCGAGTGTTTCCGCGAGGTCCCAGGTTTCTTTCTTGTTGCGCCACATGAGCGGTGTGACCAGGTTCAGGCGGGTGTCCATGCCGATGTTGAGGGCGACCTGCAGTGCCTTGATGGCATCGTCCCGGCAGTCCGGATAGCCTGAGAAGTCGGTTTCGCACATGCCACCGACGAGGATGTTCAGCCCTCGGCGGTAGGCAACGATGGCCGCGGTGGTGAGGAACATGAGGTTTCTGCCAGGGACAAAGGTGTTTGGCAGACCGTTTTCCTGCATCTGGATCTCGATGTCCTCGGTCATGGCGGTTTCAGAGAGCTGGCTCAGCAGGGAAAGGTCACAGAGATGGTCCTCGCCCAGTTTTGCCTGCCAATCCGGATTGAGCTGGCGGATCTGTTCGCGGATCCGTGGACGGGCATCGAGCTCAACGCTGTGGCGCTGTCCGTATGAGAAGCCGATGGTTTCCACATGGTCATACTGTGAGAGCGCCCATGCCAGGCAGGTGGTTGAATCCTGTCCTCCACTGAAGAGGACGAGGGCGTTTTTCTTGGCGGTTGGTGCTGTTGTCATGGTCTTTTCTGCCTGTTGGTGCCTGAATCTTGATGACAGGCTGTCTGTTCTGTTCCAAAAATGGCATTTTCCCCTTTTTTCCAGCGGTTTGAAATATGTCTGCGAGTTGGAGCGTGCAGGTTATCGGTTTAAGATACGGGGTATCTTCTTATATTTCTATTTTTCATGGGTTTCTTCCGGGTTTCCTCACTGCCTGAACAGGGGCAGCAATGGCGTCCGCCATTGTGTGGCATCATGCTGTCGCTTGGACTGGCAGGGGTGCTGACGGTTGCCCATGCGGACGAGGTGGCTCAGCCGACCGTGGCCGTGGAGATGGTTGCCAAGCCTGATGAAATCCCCCAGAAAGCTGTGCCGAGGAAGCTCGAAAAGCATGGTTATGCGGTGAAGATCGATGCACCGCAGCATCTGATGTCGATTCTCAAGGACAACCTGAGCCTGTACCGTTGGCAGCATGATATGGAGATGGATGACCGCCAGCTGCGGCGGCTTTACCGGGCGACGCCGAACGAGGTCCGGGAACTGCTTGAAATGGAAGGATATTACGCACCGGATGTGAAAACGGAGTTTCAGGGGGAAGAGGGCAGCCGTACAGTGGTTGTCCATGTGGATCCCGGCAAGCCTGTGAAAGTGGCGACGGTGAATCTCAGGTTCGAGGGGGATGTCGTCAATCAGAAGCCTGACCGGCATTCACCCGGTGTCGACAGTCTGCGTGAAAAATGGAAACTGCCAAAGGGGTCACGTTTCCGCATGGCCGATTGGGAAACCGCCAAACTGGCGATGCTGCAGGAACTGGTGAAGGTGCGGTATCCGCATGCCGCAATCAAGCATACGCAGGCGGTGGTGGATCCCGAAAGCTGTGAGGCGCATCTGACGGTGGAGCTGGACAGTGGCCGGGAAATCCATTTCGGTGACCTGACGATTGTCGGGCTTCGGCGGTATGGTGAGCGGACTATCCTGGGACTGCATCCACCGAAGAAGGGCAGTGTTTACAACGAGGAGCGCCTGAAACGGTTCCAGACCCGTCTGATGGACAGCGGTTATTTCCAGTATGTGACGGTGACGGCTGATGTCAACGATGAGACCGGTGTCGCACCGATTACGGTGGAAGTGAACGAGAATTACAAGAAGCATGCTTCTGTGGGCGTCGGGTACAGTACGGATACGCGTGAGCGTGTAACGCTGAATTATGACAATCTGCATTTCCTCGGACAGGACTGGCATCTGAAGAGTTCCGCGGTCATCCAGCATGTCCAGCAGACACTCAAGGCGGATGTGCTGCTGCCTGAGAGCGAGGATGGCTTCCGGGACAGTTTCGGTGCTGAGTTTGACCGTTCTGAATTCCGCGGCCTGGACAGCCGTACGGTGGCGCTGAAAGGCCGCCGTGCCTGGGGTAGTCCGCGGTTTGAGCAGTATGTCCAGCTGGAATACCTGAATGAACATGACCGTATTGATGAGGATGGCAGTGATACCGCCGAGGCGATGCCGTTCACTTATGGGGTGATCTACCGTAAGCTGGACAACCGTATTGCGCCAACCGAGGGGTATCAGTTCGAGGCGCAGGTCGGCGGTGCGGTCGAGGGTGTCTTGACCGACAACAGTTTTGCGCGCGGGTATCTGAAGGGCAAGGTCTATCATCGGGTCGGGCGCAGCGGTGACCTGATCATCCGTGGTGAGGCGGGCGCTTTGCTGTCTGACAACAAGGACGGGATTCCACAGGCGGTGCTGTTCCGTGCGGGCGGTGACCAGTCTGTGCGTGGGTATTCTTATGAGAGCTTAGGTGTCCGACGGGGTGATGCGGTTGTCGGTGGCCGTTATCTGGCGGCCGGCAGTGTTGAGTATCAGCATTATTTCTGGGATGACTGGGGTGTTGCCGTGTTTGTCGATGCGGGCAATGTGGCGGATAAATGGGCGGATATCGATTATGCGGTCGGTTTCGGTGCCGGTATCCGTTGGAAGAGTCCTGCGGGACCTCTCGGGGTGGATCTGGCCTATGGTGAGAAGACAGGCAATTTCCATCTGCATTTTTCATTGGGGCTGACTTTCTGATGCAACGGTATCTGGCCATTTTCAAACAGTATCTGACTGTGTTCCGGCAGTTCTGGACCCGGAAGCGACTGCTGTATATCGGTATTCCGCTGCTGTTTGTCATCAGTCTGGTGACGCTGGCCAGCCAGCGCTGGGCGGTGCAGTGGGTAGTTGAACAGGTGGTTGCCGCCAAGGGTGAGAAGATCACCTTTGAGGGGGTTTCGGGCACGATGTTCCATGAACTGAAGGCTGAGAAGGTTGTCTATGAGGGCAAGAAGCGGGATGTAACGGTCAAAGGGCTTGTGTTCCGATGGAATCCGCTGCATCTGCTGCATGGCAAGGCGGATATCGATGAGCTGACGATGGATGCGCTGGAAATCGACCTGAAGCATTCGGACGATGAACCGTTGAAGCTGCCGGAATCGGTGGCACCGCCAGTCTCGCTTGAGGTCAGGAAGGTTGAGCTGGTTTCGCTGTCGGTCAAGCAGCTGGGGGTCGGTGTCACGCTGGAGAATGTCCGCGGGTCGCTGTCGGCGGAAGATGGCGTATGGCAGCTGCAGTCGCTGACGTTTGACAGTCCGTTCGGCAATATGGCGATGGATGCTTCGCTGGAGATGGAGAAACCGTTTGCCCTGAAGGGCAAGGCCCGGTTTGACAATGAAGATCCTGACGCACATCTGGCCTTGGATGTGGGCGGGACGCTCGACAAGATTGAACTGTCCGGTTCGCTGAATGGTTATGGCGCAACGGGGCAGCTGAACGGTGTGGTGACGCCGTTTGAACCTTTCATGTTCAAGTCATTGGACCTGACTGCCTCAGGTATCGATCCATCCAAGATGGATGAGAGCTGGCCGGTGGCGCAGTTTGGCGCGGATATCCATATCCGTCTGGATAACAACCGTGCTGTCAGTGGTTCGCTGAAGGTGACGAATGACCGTCCCGGTGTGATTGAGAAACATATGCTCCCAATCCATGCTGTCCGGGCTGAGCTGGGTGGTCATGCTGATGTGGTGGATCTGTCTCCACTGGTGATCGATCTGGGTGCAGGTGGATCTTTTTCTGGTACTGGACGTTTTTCCCAGCCTGAGACGACCATCAGCCTGAAGACAGGCAATTTCAATCTGCATGGCATCACGGAAATGCTGAGACCGACCCATGCGGCGGGCACTGTCGGTTATCACCGTGCGGATGGCGTGCAGGAGGTCACGGTCGATCTGGGTGAAAGCCATATCCGTCTGAAAGCGGATGTGCTGAAGAAAGAAAACTTGCTGGAACTGAAGGAAGGTCTGCTTTCTGCGAATGGTGGCTCGATGTCGATGACCGGTCATCTGAATCTGGATAAGGACCGTGATTTTGCGTTGAAGGGCGCCATCAACCATTTCAATCTGGCGGCGTTGGGCTCTCTGCCATCTTCCAACCTGAATGTCGGGTTCAACCTGTCTGGCGCGCTTAATCCTGAACTGACTGCCGATGTCGATTTTGCGTTTGGTCCAAGCACGCTGTTCAATCAGCCGATTTCCGGCAAAGGTCAGTTCCATGTGCGTGACAAGTTTGTCAAGGATGCGGTGATCAATCTGGCGCTGGGTGCGAATACTTTCAACGCCTCAGGCAATCTGGGGCCTTCCGGTGGCCAGATCAGCTGGCGGCTGAATGCGCCTGCCCTGGGCGTTATCGGGCATGGGTTCAAAGGCTCTCTGGTGGGTTCGGGTACGTTGTCCGGCTCATTGGATGATATGCAGGGCAGCCTGACGCTGACCGGTTCTGATTTCATGCTGATGGATACCATCGGTGCCGGCCGGCTGCAGCTGGATGCGGATTTTGGCACGACGCTGTCAGGTAAGATCGACGCCCGTCTTTCCGCTGGTCAGGTTACGGTTGCCGGGACGCATTGGGCTTCAGCGAATGTCCAGATGAATGGGACATGGCATTCCCATACGTTGGAAGCCGCTCTCAAGAGCAGCCATTTCGATCTGACGGGACGTTTTTCCGGTGGCCTGACTGCCGGTGGCGAATGGGTGGGTACGATTGAGGAACTGGAAAACCGCGGTGCCAAACCGTTTATCCTGGATTCCCGTGCTTCCCTGCGGGTCGGCAATGGCATCCTGGCGATTGAGGACATGACGCTGAACCTGACGAACGGCCAGATCAATATCGATAAGCTGATCAAGAAGCATTCACGTCTGGAAACTTCGGGCAATGCGCACGGTGTGCCACTCGACTGGGTCCTGTCGATGACCGATGGGGCGGATGACAAGGTCCAGTCAACGCTTGAACTTGGGGCAGAATGGTTCATCACAGCGGCCCAATCCCTGAACGGCGAGGCGCACATTTACCGTGAAAACGGTGATATCACGATGCTGGGCGATGATCACCGGATGCGGCTGAAGCTCAATACACTGGATCTCCGTGCCGTGTTCTCGAACAGCCATATGAATGTCCGTCTGAAGGTCTCCAGCGACCGGATCGGTGAGACCGATGCCACATTCAATACCCGACTGTCGCATCACAATGGCAATTGGGGACTTTCCAAAGACAGTCCGCTTCAGATGAGTGCCCGTTCTGAAATGCCATCCATCGGTTGGCTGAGTGTGTTGACCGGACAGCCTGATATGACGCTGAGCGGTTCACTGTCTGCCAATGTGACGGGGGCTGGGACATTGGGTAATCCGCGTCTGTCAGGCACCATCGCACTGCATGATCTGGGTGTGGACTGGCTGAGTGCCGGTGTCCACCTGAAGAACGGTGAGCTGCAGGCCGCCTTGGATGGCAGCCGTCTGACGGTCACGAAAGGCATCATCTACGGTGACGAGGGGAATCTGCAGGTCACAGGGACTGCCTCCATGCATAACGGGATGCTGAACAGCCATCTCAAGCTGCATACCGAAAAACTGAAGATCCTGTCGAATGTCGACCGTCAGGCTGTGGTGACCGGAGACGGTGTGCTGACGTTGGATGACCATGGTCTGGGACTGACCGGCAATTGGCATGTTGACCGTGCGAAGATTGTGCTGGCGAATACGACGAGTGTGACCCGCAGCAAGGATGTGATTGTGCTGGGCCGCGCGCCTAAGAAAGCTGCTTCTGCACCGTTCCGCTTCAATATCCATGCAGATCTGGGGAACCATTTCTATCTGGAAGGGATGGGGGTCGAGACCCGTCTTGCCGGGCAGATCGTCGCTTCTTCGACAGCGGGTGGCACGCTGCAGCTGAATGGCAATATCAATACGGTGGATGGTGTTTTCAATGCGTATGGCCAGAAGCTGTTTATCAAGAAAGGGGTGGCGCATTTCACGGGTACGCCTGACAATCCTTCCATCAATGTGGTTGCTGTGAAGCTGTTCGATACCACCGATGATGTGCAGGAAGTCGGTGTCAAGGTGACAGGAACCGCGCAGTCGCCAAATATCAAGCTGTATTCCAAGCCTGACGTGCCAGATTCCGAAAAGATCTCTTGGCTGGTGCTGGGCTATGGTGGTGGTGAAAACGGTTCCAGCCAGCAGCGTTCTGCACTGGCTGCCGCGGCTGCCGCTTTGATCAGTGCCGGACCTACCGGTGCACTGCCAAACAAACTGGCGGGGGCGCTGGGTGTGGATATCGGGTTTGCCTCTTCTTCCCAGGTGGATGATACAGTGCTGTCGCTGAGCCGACGGATCGCGTCCAACCTGTACCTGTCTTATGAACAGGGACTAACCGGGGCCATCAGCCTGATCAAGCTGCGCTATAAGATTTCACGGCGCCTGTCTGCGGTCGGCCAGACCGGGACAATCACCGCATTCGACCTGCTGTACGACTGGAAGTTTGACTGAGGTGATTGCTGAAACGGCGGGTTTCTCTAACCTGTCCATAAAAGCTACCCACCGGCATAGCCGGTGGTTCTTCATATCGCCTGTAAGGCTCTGT
>CAVJQJ010000242.1:0-3588 GCA_963651715.1 Anaerovoracaceae bacterium | reverse complement strand
TAGACAAGACGCCCCCCTACCTTGACGAGACGTGCCGCCGATTCAAGGATTTCCAACTGTTTCTGGGACATTTCAGTGATGGTCTGCTCGGTCTGACGCCATTTCAGGTCAGGATTACGCCGCAGAGTGCCCAGACCACTACATGGGGAATCCACCAGCACACGGTCAGTTTTTCTTGCCAGACGTTTAATCTTTGCATCATGCTCATGGGCAATCTTGACAGGATGGACATTTGAAAGTCCACTCCTTGCCAGACGTGGCTTCATATTAGCCAGACGTCTCTCAGAAACATCAAAAGCATATAAACGTCCAGTATTGCGCATTGCATCGCCGAGTGCCAACGTCTTGCCACCAGCCCCCGCACAGAAATCAACTATCATTTCACCACGTTTTGCCCCAACAATCTGAGCCAACAACTGACTGCCTTCATCCTGGACTTCCACTCCACCGTTCTTGAATAAAGGCATGTTCTGCAAAGCAATTTTCTTCGCTAAACGGATACCAGAAGCAGCATAAGGCGTCATCTCGCAGTCAACAGGCACTTCTTTCAGGACAGCGAGAACATCTTCCCGACGGTTCTTCATGGTATTGACACGCAGATCCAATGGCGCCGGGGTATTCAGTACATCTGCCATCTGTTGGGTTTCTTCTTCACCGTACTGACGCACCAATCGGTTATAAAGCCATTCAGGCAGATTTGCTTTCAGTTTTGCAGGCAACCTGCTACGGTCAATCGCATGGATATGCTTCAGCCAGTCCACTTCGCTGTCGGTCATGCCAGAAACCGCATCAATACCATAGATTTCCGACAGCCCCAACAACGCCAGGCGGCGGGCATGAGGTCCTTTGCCTGATTCAGAAAAATTGTTGAAAATCGAACGGTTTCTCAACACAACGTAGACTGATTCTGCAATTGCCGCCCTTTCACGCATACCCAGCTTCGAGTGTTCACGAAAATAACGGGAAATCAGTGCATCTGCCGGCCCCTTAAACTGAAGGACGTCCTTCAGGACCTGTTCAGTATGTTTCAGGACAAGTGGCGCCAATTTCATAAGCCACCTCCTATGACAACATACCCCAGTCCATCGACAACACTTTGATCAAAAACAACTTTTCCGTTTTCATCTGTTTTCAACAGATCATCGACCAACCATTTGACGACACGTGGGAAAATCTTATGCTCCTGTTCCAGCACACGATCCGCCAACGTATCTTCATCATCATCAGGCAGGACTGGCACAACAGCCTGCGCAATAATCGGACCACCATCCAATTCAGAGGTGACGAAATGAACGGTTGCACCATGCACTCTCACGCCCGCATCAATTGCCTGCTGGTGGGTATGAAGCCCCCTGAAGTTTGGCAAGAGCGATGGGTGGATATTCAGAAGACGCCCCTGATAGTGTTCGATAAATGCTGGCGTCAGAATACGCATGAATCCAGCAAGCACCACAATATCAGGCTGATAGGCATCGATTACATCAATCAACGCCGCATCATAAGATGCACGGTCTGAAAAATCCTTATGGGAAAGCACCGCTGTCGGTATCCCCTCATTCCGGGCAAAAGACAGTCCTGCCGCATCACCACGGTTGCTGACCACAGCACTGAGATTTGCCTGCCAATTTTCCTGTTTACATTTCTGGACAATAGCCTGCATGTTGCTGCCGCGGCCTGAAATGAGAATAACGATATTTTTCATGTATTTAGTTTATTCGTTAAAAATCTATCTAAAGAATATGTCTCTGTTGCAACCATCAATCTGTAGACCCAGCGCCAAGAATTGGGTGCACTAGATCAAGATTCCACCAGTGACCCGCCCGATTCCAGCAAGATCCTGCCAGGTACTGATTGATGTAAATCCATTTTTTCCAAGTATTTCCTGCACATCCTGAGCCTGATTATACCCATGCTCCATCAACAGCCAACCATTGGATTTCAAAAATCGATTGGCACCACGAATAATCTCTTCATACGCAGACAGACCGTCTGCAAAGTCTGTCAGCGCGTTCTGGGGTTCAAAACGCAGATCCCCCTGGCTCAAATGGTCATCCTGATGGTGAATATAGGGAGGGTTTGAAACAATAACATCATATCTGTCCTGTCCTTTCAACGCCTGATACCAGTCACCCAGAAAAAAGCAGATACGCCGTTCATCGCCCAGAATCCGCTTGGCGTTGGCCTTGGCAATCGCCAACGCGCCTTCAGAGACATCTGTTGCCGCCATCTTGATATCCTGACGCTCGTACGCCAACGAAACCGCAATCACACCTGATCCCGTTCCCAGATCGACAGCCGAACCGTTCTTGGGAATACGCTCCAACGCCAGTTCCACCAATAACTCTGTTTCTGGTCGAGGAATGAGCACCTGAGGAGTCACCTGAAAACTCAGCCCAAAGAATTCCCTTTCACCAACAATATAGGCAATAGGTTCGCCAGTTATACGGCGCTGAATCAATGCAAGAAGCCGTGCAGCCTCCAATGCTGTCAACTGATGGTCAGAATGGGCAATCTGCTGAACACGGCCGAACCCCGTTGCCTTTTCAATCAGTATCCTGAGCTCGAGCGCATTCAATAAGGACGCACTGAATAATGATTGTATGGTCGTTCCCTCCTTAACCACTTCTGCCAGCACCATTTATGCCCCTTTTTTCCAGATGAGATGCGCAAACACAAAAGCGAAAAACAGATACCAGAGCAATGCCCACTGTGGCGGGGTCAGAAAAAGAAATGGTTCGAGAATATCAGAACAAAGGCTTTCCGCCTTGAACAGTACCGGTATCCAATCTGCCAGAAAGAAACTGTTGACGGCATCTTCCAATGCATCCCTCCCACACTGCACCGCTGGATGGGCGATAACCCATAACTGATAAACCGCCAGATAAATCCCGGCTAAAGAGACGATTCCTCCCAGAAATGAGCAGAGCCAGATTTTCTTAGTAAACAGTGCAACGAGACAGCAACAGGCGATAAAAACAAAAGCATACCGCTGAAGTACACAGAGCGGACAGGGAAGAACCAACTTGAAAATCTGCAGATATAATGCAATCAGAATCGAGCCTGAACACAAGAGAAATATCGCTATCAGCAAATTACGCGGCCTCTTCATACATCTACTTAGATAACTGTCGCAACTAATTGAAAATATTAAAGATTATTTGCCATTTCAGAAAGCAGTTCGGCTTGTCTCTCTGCAATAAGGGCATTCAGCAGTTCATCCAGATCACCATCCATGACAAACTCCAATTTATAAAGTGTCAGGTTGATACGATGGTCTGTAATACGCCCCTGAGGAAAATTATACGTCCTGATCCGTTCACTACGGTCTCCAGAACCAATCAGGCTTTTCCGCTCCGCAGCCTCTTTTGCATGCTGTTCCCGCATCTGTTTGTCTTTGATACGCGCGGCAAGGACCTGCAATGCCTGAGCCTTGTTTTTATGCTGGCTTCGATCATCCTGACATTCGACCACAATACCTGTCGGCAGATGAGTGATCCGGACTGCAGAATCAGTCTTATTGATATGCTGTCCACCAGCCCCTGATGCACGGAATGTATCAATACGGATTTCTGTTGGATTGATCTGGAT
>CAVJQJ010000241.1:3746-4836 GCA_963651715.1 Anaerovoracaceae bacterium | reverse complement strand
TGTAAGCTTTTTGGAACCCCCAGCTTAGCTGGGGGTTTTCTTATGACAAAAAACAGCCTCCCTTTCAGGAGGCTGTTTCTGTCTGAACTGACAGCAATCAGCTCAGTTCAACCTTGGCAAAACGGCGTTTACCGACCTGAACAATCATCGAACCAGCACCAATCTTGAGCGCCTTGTCGCTGACAACCTCGCTGTTGATCCTGACCGCACCCTGCTGAACCATACGCAGTGCGTCAGAAGTCGATGGGCACAACCCCGCCTGTTTCAGCAGTGTACCAATCTGGAGTGGCGCACCGGTCAGCTGGACGGTCTGGATATCATCTGGAATACCGCCATGTGTCCTGTTGATGAAATCCTGCAGTGCCGCTTCTGCATCTGCCTTGGAGTGGAAACGTTCAACGATTTCCTTGGCAAACTCAACCTTCACATCACGTGGATTCATACCTTCGGCAACCGCTTTCTTCAGTTTTTCAATTTCCGCGATGGACTTGAAGGAAAGCAGGTCATGGTAACGCCACATCATTTCATCGGAAATACTCATCAGTTTACCGAACTGGGTATTGCCAGGTTCCTTGATACCGACATAATTGCCCTTGGACTTGGACATTTTCTGGACACCGTCCAGTCCTTCCAGCAGTGGCATGGTCAGGATACACTGAGGTTCCTGTCCAAACTGGCGCTGAAGCTCACGTCCAACCAGCAGGTTGAATTTCTGATCGGAACCACCCAGTTCCAGATCGGATTCGAGTGCGACAGAATCGTAGCCCTGCATCAATGGATAGAGGAATTCGTGGACGGAAATCGGAATACCGGCCTTGAAACGTTTGGAGAAATCGTCACGTTCCAGGATACGGGCAACGGTATACATCGCGGACAGCTTGATCATGCCACGAGCACCAAGCGCATCGCTCCATTCAGAGTTGTAGCGGATTTCCGTCTTTTCAGGATCGAGGACCAGACTTGCCTGCTTGAAGTAAGTCATGGCGTTTTCCTCAATCTGTTCCCGTGTCAGTGGAGGACGGGTATCGTTGCGGCCACTTGGATCACCGATAAGCGATGTGAAATCACCGATCAGGAAAATGACAACATG
>CAVJQJ010000241.1:0-3669 GCA_963651715.1 Anaerovoracaceae bacterium | reverse complement strand
CGACGATCAGCTCGTCGCAGCCACGTTTTGCAATAGCAAGTGCTTCTTTGACAGAGTCAGTCAGCGGCAGTTCTTCCACTACCGCTTTATCAGAAATATTTTCAGTCATCGGTGATTATTAGCTTTATGTATGACGGTACGAGTTGGTATAATGGTCCGTTCCATTGATGTTCTGAGACGTCAGTCTCAATATCTTAATCAGACCCTTTCTTGGCAAAGGGTCATTTTAACTGATTGCAGCAATAAGAGGGAAACTGGATGCAGTTTATCAATAGGGCGAAACAGATTCTTAAAAACATGCTGCTTTCCGCCTGCATGGCTGTTTCTGCAACCGCATTGGTCTGCCCGGTCCATTCCGTAGCAGGAACAGCACCAGGAACAACCGTCACACAGAAATCCAAGGCTGCTCCTGCAAAAAACACCAGTTCTGCAAAGACCGCAAAAAAAACAGCGGAAAAGGCGCCCGCTAAAAATCCAGCAAAAGCACCTGACAATAATAGGAAACAGGCTGCTGCCAACGAAAAGAAAGACAACCGCAAACCAGTCGCCAGACAGCAGGAAAAGACCCCATCAAAGACTGTCTCGGGCAACCGCTCCTCTGCTGTCGCATCGGTTGAAAAACAGGACAGCCGGAAAACGCAGGCAAAGAACACCCGTTCAACCAACCGGGATACGAAACAGCCACAGAAACAGGTTGCTGTCAGCGAAAAGAAAGACAACCGCAGAACGGCTGCAAAACAGCAGACCGCCAAGGCTGAACCAGTCCAACCGCAGAAAAAACCGATTGTCGAGAAACCGGTCATCCAGGAGCAGACTGCACAGAAAGGGGATATCCGTTCCAAACCACGGGATCCACGCCATTATTCAGCGGCGACCAAAAACGCGGCCAGCAAGCCAAGCTCTGGATGGACAACCTCCGGTGTCGATACTGCTGCAAAATCAGCCTATCAGGAACGCTATGCGGATAATGTGACACCAAAAGTCTATGCCCAGACCAATACAGGGAAAACCCAGAGCACCGCGCCCAAAGAAGTCCGTCCTGCAGCGACGGTCACATCGATTGAAGCCCGTTCCGCAGTGATTGACACCACCATCTTTGCCGCAGCACAGCAGGCGGGGATTCCTGATGCCATCACAAAGAAATTCACAAACCTGTTTTCGATGGATGTAGACATGGATGTCAGTGAATTCAAAGGCTCCCGGTTCAACCTGATTTATGAAGTCTTCCGCAAAGATGGGAAATTCGTCAGGACAGGCAATCTGCTGGCCGCTGAATTCATTCATGAAGGCGTCCATTACCAGACCATCTGGTTCGAAAAATATACTGGTCAGGGTGAATACTATGATGTTGAAGGCCGATCCCTGAAAGCAACCGCCACCTCGATGTCATCCCCTCTAAGGACACCGCTTGACAATTTCCGGCTGTCCTCCGGTTTCGGATACCGCATCCACCCGATCAAGGGTGACCTGAGAGCCCATAAAGGGCTGGATATGGTGGCGGCATCAGGTACACCGATCCATGCTGCGGCAGACGGCGTTGTCCGCGAAGCCGGCTGGCATGGCGGTTATGGCAACTTTGTGCTGATCCAGCACACGACATCCCATACATCAGCCTATGGCCACATGAGCCGCATCCATCCAAACATCACTGCCGGTTCCCATGTCCGTCAGGGTGAAATCATTGGCTATGTGGGCTCGACAGGTCTCTCGACTGGCCCTCACCTGCACTATGAGGTCCGCGTCAACGGCATTGCCCAGGATCCATCAAAAATCTCTGGCATTTCCGGCATTGGCACCCGACAGAACCTGAAACTGTCCGGCAACGACCTATCCCGTTTCAAGAAGCATCTGTATCGGATGCAGAGTTATTTCACCCAGCTGAATGCCAACCCATCTAAACGCATCAGCTCTTAGGAAGACACGTACATCGAGGAGATCCCATGGCTTTATATATCGGTCTGATGTCTGGAACCAGTCTTGATGGGGTGGATGGGGTGCTGGTATCGATTCCCGATGACTACCATGGCGGACATCTGGAAATCCTTGGCGATGCGCATGTCCCATTCGACATTCCTTTCCGGAAACAGCTGATGCAGCTGCAGGGAATGGATGTGAATGAGATTGAGCGCGAAGCACTTGCCGCCAATGCCCTTGCCGAGAAATATGCAGAAAATGTCAACAAACTGATTTCCAACGCAGATCTCTCACCACGGGATGTCAAAGCCGTAGGCGTGCATGGGCAGACCATCCGCCATCGTCCTGAACTTGGCTTCACACGGCAGACAAACAACCCCGCCCTGCTGGCTGAATTGACCGGCGTGGATGTGGTGGCGGACTTCCGCAGCCGTGACATTGCGGCAGGTGGTCAGGGAGCTCCTTTGGTACCGGCATTCCATCAGGCGGTTTTCGGCTCTGAGAAAACCACCCGGGCAGTCGTCAACATCGGAGGCATTGCCAATATCAGTATCCTGCGTCCTGACGGCTCGGCAACCGGTTTCGATACAGGCCCAGGCAATATGCTGATGGATGCCTTCATCCAGCAGGAACTTCGACAGCCTTATGACAGAGACGGCGAATGGGCACGGAGTGGCAACGTGATAGAACCCTTGCTGAACAGCATGCTGGATGAGCCGTTCTTTGCCAAAACACCACCGAAAAGCACCGGCAGGGACCTGTTCCATCTGGGGTGGCTGAAGCGCCATCTTTACCAGACAGATATCGACACCACCATGGCTGGCGAACATATCGAGGCAACCCTGCTAGCATTGACCGCAACAACCATTGCCGACGCCATCCTGACCTATGCACCGGACACCGATCAGGTTTATCTCTGTGGCGGTGGGGCACTGAACGGTTACCTGACATCGACCATCCGCCTTCTCCTGCAGGTTGAGAAGCCATCCATAACACTGGATTCCTGCAAGGTACTGGGCATTGACCCGATGCAGGTGGAATCGCTTGCCTTTGCCTGGCTGGCACATCGGTTCACCATCCGGAAACCCGGCAACCTGCCTGCCGTCACTGGAGCAAAGGGGCCCCGTATCCTGGGCGCTCTCTACCCGGCATGAGGGTACCCGAGAACATTCAAACAAGGAGCATTCAATGATTGCCTTACTCCAACGCGTCACCCAAGCCGCTGTCCATGTAGACTCAACCGAAGTCGGGCGGATTGGTCATGGATTGATGATTCTGATCTGTGCAGAACGGGACGATACGGAGAAAGAGGCCGACTGGCTGCTGAAGAAACTGGTCAATTACCGGGTATTTTCCGATCCCTGCGGGAAAATGAACCTGTCCGTTTCCTCGATTGGTGGCGAACTGCTGCTCGTTCCGCAGTTCACCCTGGCTGCCGATACCCGCTCAGGCACACGCCCATCCTTCTCACCAGCGGCCTCTCCAGATATAGGCAAGAAACTTTTTGATTATTTTGTGGAAAAAGCGCAGGCCCAGCCCGACATCGCCAAAGTAGCGGCCGGCCGTTTCGGCGCAGACATGCAGGTCTCCCTGATCAATGATGGACCTGTGACTTTCTGGTTGGAAACACCCCGTAAATAATGCCAGAGGTTGATTTCCTCTGGCAGAATAGCAGTATTCTTTTAATCTGTTTTAAGGAGCAGTGATGAAATTCTGGAGCAATTCTATTCAGGACGGCAAAGCCATCCCAGCACA
>CAVJQJ010000240.1:0-5031 GCA_963651715.1 Anaerovoracaceae bacterium | reverse complement strand
GCTCATCAAGGCTCTGAAGAATGACAATGTCAGAAACTTCATCCGTGCATTGCCAGAAATCAGCGAAGAATACTACAAGCTGAAAAGCTCCACGAAGAGTGCTGCTCACGCTCAGATTCTGAGTGCGTTCCCTATCCCTGAAGAACAGCTCAAAGCCATCATCCCAGCATTGGAAAAACGGTTCAACCGTCCACTGACCGCTTCCGTAACCATTGATGAATCCCTCATCGGTGGCTACAAGGTAGTTGTTGAAGACGAAGTCCTGGACCTGACCGTAAGTTCCAAACTGCAGAAGATGCAGGAAGCTATCGCTTCATAAGGCGTTCGCAAATAGCAGAACAGAATAAAAATTTTAGGAGTTAGTATGCCATTCAACCCGTCTGAAATCAGTGATCTGATTAAAAGCCGCATCGAAAATCTCGATGACAAGGCTCAGATTCACAATCAGGGTACGATTCAATCCGTATCCGACGGTATTTGCCGCATCCGCGGCCTGTCGAATGCAATGCAGGGCGAAATGCTGGAATTCCCTGGCAACACCTATGGTCTTGCATTGAACCTCGAACGCCACTACGTTGGCGCCGTTATTCTGGGTGAATACGCCCACATTTCCGAAGGTGACACCGCACGTTGCACCGGCCGTATTCTGGAAGTTCCTACCGGTCCAGAACTGCTGGGTCGTGTTGTTGACTCCCTGGGTCGTCCTATCGACGGCAAAGGTCCAATCAACTGCAAACTGTCCGCACCTATTGAAAAAATCGCTCCAGGGGTTATTGCCCGTCAGTCCGTCTCCCAGCCTATGCAGACCGGACTGAAGTCAATCGACTCCATGGTACCTATCGGCCGTGGCCAGCGTGAGCTGATCATTGGTGACCGTCAGACTGGTAAGACCGCTATCGCTATCGATGCGATCATCAACCAGAAGGGGCAGGACATGATCTGTATTTACGTTGCAATCGGTCAGAAGGCTTCCACCGTCAAGAACATCGTTCGTGCACTGGAAGAACACGGCGCAATGGAATACACCATTGTTGTCGCAGCAACCGCTTCTGAATCCTCCGTCATGCAGTACATCGCACCATACTCTGGCTGTACCATGGGCGAATACTTCCGTGACCGCGGTCAGGACGCACTGATCATTTATGACGATCTGTCCAAACAGGCAGTTGCATACCGTCAGGTTTCCCTGCTGCTGCGCCGTCCACCAGGACGTGAAGCATTCCCTGGTGACGTTTTCTACCTGCACTCCCGTCTGCTGGAACGTGCGGCACGAGTCAATGCTGACTACGTTGAAAAATTCACCAACGGCGAAATCAAGGGTAAGACCGGCTCTCTGACAGCGTTGCCTATCATTGAAACCCAGGCAGGTGACGTCTCTGCGTTCGTCCCAACCAACGTTATTTCCATTACCGATGGCCAGATCTTCCTGGAAACCAACCTGTTCAATGCTGGTATCCGTCCAGCGATTAACGCAGGTATTTCCGTCTCCCGAGTTGGTTCTGCAGCGCAGACCAAAGCGGTCAAAGGCCTGTCCGGTGGTATTCGTACTGACTTGGCACAGTATCGTGAACTGGCTGCATTCGCACAGTTCGCATCCGATCTGGATGAGGCAACCCGCCGTCAGCTGGACCGTGGTGCACGCGTTACCGAACTGCTGAAACAGAACCAGTACCAGCCTCTGCCAATCTCACTGATGTGCGTCTCCCTGTTCGCAGTCAACAGTGGTTTCCTGGATGACATTCCAGTCAAGAATGTCCTGCCATTCGAAGCTGCTCTGCACGGCTACATGAAGACCGCTCAGCCTGAACTGCTCAAACGCATTGAAGACAACAAGAAGCTCGACAAGGATGACGAATCCCTGATGGCTGATGCAATTGCTGAATTCAAGAAGACCAGCAGTTTCGCAGAATGAGATCGGACTCAGACGCTAAGCGAAGGAGTGAAGCCTAATGGCATCAGGCAAAGACATACGTAATCAGATTCGCAGTGTTGAAAACACGAAGAAGATTACCAAAGCGATGGAAATGGTTGCAGCATCCAAAATGCGTAAAGCGCAGGACAGGATGCGTGCTTCCCGTCCATACAGCGAAACCATTCGTACGATTGCATCGCACTTGGCTGCCGCCAACCCTGAATTCAAGCATCCTTATATGTTGGAACGGGTTGGTGCAAAGGCAATTGGTATGATCGTCGTCACCACAGATAAAGGTCTGTGTGGTGGCCTGAATACCAATATCCTGCGTCTGGTCACACACCGGATGCGTAAGGAAGAAAAGAAAGGCAACAAGATCACCACCATGGCGATCGGTTCTAAAGGCCTCGGCTATCTGAACCGTATCGGCGCACGGGTTATTTCCCATGCTGTCCAGATGGGTGACCAGCCTAAGGTTGAACAGCTGATCGGTCCACTCAAGCTCCTGCTCGATGAATACAACGAACAGAAACTTGACGCGGTCTATCTCTGCTACAACAAGTTCATCAACACCATGAAGCAGGAAAACGTGGTGGAACAGATTCTGCCTCTGGCACAGGATGCCCTCGCTGTCGAACCAGGTGCGCCTATCCCTGACTATATCTATGAACCAGATGCAGAAAGCGTCATCACAACACTGCTGGAACGTTACATTGAAACGCTCGTCTATCAGGGTTGTGCTGAAAACATCGCATCTGAACAGTCAGCACGTATGGTCGCAATGAAGTCTGCGAGTGACAACGCTGGTAATCTGATCGCTGATCTGGGTCTGGTCTACAACAAGACCCGTCAGGCTGCGATTACGACAGAATTGACAGAAATTGTTTCCGGTGCCGCTGCAGTCCAGACTGAAGAGTAATCGGAAATTACGAAAGAATTATTGAGATAACTAAAGGAACGAAAAATGGCAGAAGGCAAAATCGTTCAGTGTATCGGCGCGGTTGTTGACGTGCGTTTTCCTCCTGGAGAACTGCCAAAGGTGTACGATGCACTTAAAATGGGTGACCTCACCTTGGAAGTCCAGCAGCAGATTGGCGGCGGCGTTGTCCGTACCATTGTGCTGGGTGCTTCTGATGGTCTGAAACGTGGTATGACAGTGGTCAACACTGGCGCACCAATTTCAGTTCCTGTCGGTGAAGCAACCCTCGGCCGTATTATGAACGTTCTGGGTGAACCAGTTGACGAAGCTGGCCCAATCCAGACTGAAGTACGTCAGTCCATTCACCGTAAGGCTCCAGAATACACCGAACTGTCCCCATCCCAGGAACTGCTCGAAACCGGCATCAAGGTCATCGACCTGATATGCCCATTCGCTAAGGGTGGTAAAGTCGGTCTGTTCGGCGGTGCAGGTGTTGGTAAGACCGTTAACATGATGGAACTGATCAACAACATCGCAAAAGAACACTCTGGTCTGTCCGTGTTCGCAGGTGTTGGTGAACGTACCCGTGAAGGTAACGACTTCTATCACGAAATGGAAGAATCCAACGTCCTGGACAAAGTTGCAATGGTCTATGGTCAGATGAACGAACCTCCAGGCAACCGTCTGCGTGTCGCACTGACTGGTCTGACAATTGCGGAATCCTTCCGTGACGAAGGCCGTGACGTCCTGTTCTTCGTTGATAACATCTACCGTTTCACCCTGGCAGGTACCGAAGTGTCCGCACTGCTCGGCCGTATGCCATCTGCGGTGGGTTATCAGCCAACCCTGGCAGAAGAAATGGGCCGTCTGCAGGAACGAATCACATCAACCACAACCGGCTCCATTACCTCCATCCAGGCGGTTTATGTCCCAGCCGATGACTTGACTGACCCATCTCCTGCAACCACTTTTGCGCACTTGGACTCCACCGTTGTGCTTTCCCGTGACATCGCTGCACTGGGTATCTACCCTGCAATCGATCCACTGGATTCCACTTCCCGTCAGCTGGACCCACACGTTGTCGGTGACGAACACTACGGCATCGCACGTCAGGTTCAGGGTATCCTGCAGCGCTATAAAGAACTCCGCGACATTATTGCGATTCTGGGTATGGACGAACTGGCTCCAGAAGACAAACTGGTTGTTGCACGTGCACGTAAGATCCAGCGTTTCCTGTCCCAGCCATTCCACGTCGCAGAAGTGTTTACCGGTGCTCCTGGTAAGTACGTTTCTCTGAAAGACACCATCCGTGGCTTCCAGATGATCTGCTCCGGTGAACTGGATCACTTGCCAGAACAGGCTTTCTACATGGTTGGTACCATCGAAGAAGCTATGGAAAAGGCAGAACGTATGTAATGACGTAACTGCATGGATGCTTCGGCATCCGTGCAGTGGGTTTTTTATAATCTGTCTGACAACTATAAAGGTTCATCCATGGCAAGCACTTTACATATAGAAGTCGTATCTGCGGAAGAGCAGATTTTTTCTGGTGAAGCTGAATTCGTCGTGTTGCCAGGCGAAGCAGGTGAACTGGGTATCTACCCACGTCACGTGCCATTGGTTACCCGGATCAAACCAGGTGCGGTCCGCATCAAGGTTCCAGGTAAAAACGATGAAGAATACGTGTTTGTAGCAGGTGGTATACTCGAAGTACAGCCTACAGCAATCACCGTATTGGCTGACACCGCAATCCGCGCAGAAGATCTGGATGAAGCAAAGGCAGAAGAAGCCAAGAAACTGGCAGAAGATGCATTGCTCAACAAGCAGTCCAAGATCGACTATGCGAAAGCACAGGCAGAAATCGCTCAGGCAATCGCGCAGTTGGCTATGATCAAAAAACTGCAGAACCGCCGTCGTTCTGGTGGTGTACGCTGATTATCACCGACAAAGTGATCAAACGGAAAAGGCAACCTGCGGGTTGCCTTTTTTCATGTCTGGAATCGGTATCAAGCCAGGAAACGCTTTAAAATCAGCAGGGAAGGGGAAATCGATCACCACGTAACGATACCAGATCACTGGAAGACGCCGCCATGCAAGTCTCCAAGAAATCGCTTATCACTGTCCTTGCATCAACAGCCGCCATATGCTGTCTCTCCGTCTGCAGGGCAGAACAGGCACCACCTCTGCCACCAGGCAGCAC
>CAVJQJ010000239.1:0-2961 GCA_963651715.1 Anaerovoracaceae bacterium | reverse complement strand
ACGACTGACTTTTGAGAGCCTGATAAAGCCGTTCATCTGGAGATGTATCCAGCTTTCGAGTTCATCCGCATCGTTGTCATCTGTAATTGCCTGCAGGTTTTTAGCGAACTCATGCAGGCCTGGCAGAATCACCCGGCAGGACTCATAGAGGCGCTGGATTTCCAAATCCGCTGAGGCATTCCTGACGGCTTTTTCCCTAGCGGCCGCAATGGTCTCAAGGACTTCGCGGATTTCATACGGTATGCCCATACCTGGAAGACGCTGTCCGGGACCAAAGTTCACCCACCCATCAATCTCACGACGCATCCTCGAGGAACGGCGGTCAAGCTCATCCGCCAGATATTCCAGCTGTTCGGTTTCTGTCGGGGTTTCCATCGCACAGCCCATCATGGCAAAACTGGATGACCAGGATGACAGCCAGTCCATCAGGGTATCCTGATTGGCTGTTCCAATCCGGAACCAGTTGAGCATGATGTCCTGCAGGCATTGCCCTGCGAGCAATGATGACTGCTCTGCCCGGTCTGCCAGATTCTTTGCAGTGAGATGGTAGGCAGGCATACCGCCTTCACTTTCAGGCACAGGCTGCCAGTCTTCTGCAACCATCCGCTGCCAATAGAGGTAATTTTCCGCAGACATCGCCAACAGTGCGTGGATACGGATGCTTTCGGATGCTTCTCTGTCGCCTTCACTTTCGGACAGCAATGTCTGACAGGTGGCATGCCATGTCTGCAGGAGTTTCTGGAGTTCGAGGTCTGTTTTTTCCAGATTGGCGTTCAGTTCCTGAGTAACCTTTGACAACCGTTTGGTTGCCTGCTGCGCGTAATGTGCCAGCCGCTTCTGCAGGACGTCACTGTCTGATGGCAGTTCGATACTTCCCAACAGGTCCAATGTCGCATCGATCTCAACCGGCATTGATGCCAATGCCTCAGATGAAAGATCATCCAATGGATCGTCCTCCCCTTCTGACACCGGCACTGTCTGCCAGTCTGATGCTCCTGATTTTTCAGCTGCCAGTCTCTTATCCAGCGTATCGGACAACCATTGGACTGCCTTGACACGGTCGGCAGCGTAGCGTTCTGCTTCGCCTTCACGATAGTCTGACTGCCATTCATCCAGTATCTGAAGGATGATTTCCTGACGGTTCAGGATCTGCCAGTTGATGGAAAGTTCCACCAGCACGCTACGGAGATTTTTCTGGAGACGGATCAGGTTCTGACTGTGTGCTGACTGTTGGGATGTATTCATAAATGTCCTTTCTGGCACGGTAATGCGTTGGCGATATTGTCGCTCAATTTGCCCGGTTCGAGAATGGATAAGAGAATTCCGTCTGCACACAAAAAAGCCTGACACAGATTTTTGTCTCTGCTGTCAGGCTTGAATGAAATTCCCGCTTTTATTTCTTTTTCAAATAGTATTTTGGATGCTGTTTTGTTTTGAGCAGGAACATCTCCCATTCGATCCTGCTCATGTTGAGTTTTCCATCTTCCCATAACTGCCACTGGAGCCCATTGTCGCATCCAAGAATCTTGGCTGCCTGTGATTTGGAAAGATTGGCTTTGTGCCGAGCGACCTTGATTGCTTTAGGGGTTGGTTTGTCCATTTCGGTCTCCTTTTCTACCATTGTCTGTGTCAAGATTAGCATACCTGAAACCATTGACACTTCGATAAAACAGAATCTTGCATCACCTATTTCTTATCCAGAAAACATATTCCTGCATTATTTATACCATAACAGATATTTCTCACGTTGTTCGATCCCCTGTTAAGAACGCTCTCTGTTTTCCGTCTGATATACTGACGCTTCAGTCTTTTCATGGAGTCCGGTATGTCCAGCAAATGGGAAATTGTTGAAGTCATCAAACAGGTTCAGGTGAACGATATCACCTATTCCCTGCTTCTGCTTAAAGACAAGACAGCTTTATGTATCCTGGAAAACGATGAGCCGCTGACCATCATGGATACGGTGGAGGAAGCCGCCGATGAGTTCACTTATCTGCTGAACAGCCATGAAGATGTGATGACCAACGGTGCCTCCGCCGCGCCTGCGACCTGGTGACGCGCCCTCTCTCTCAACAGACCTTTCTGCCCTTTCGATGGCCATGCCATTCAGGCCATCCGCCGTCAATACACAAGGAAAATCATGACCGAATTAGAAAAACTCGAAGCAGGATTACCCTATTCATTCCGCGATGAGGCGGTCCATGCCAGAAAACTGCATGCTGTTGCCGGTTGCAAGAAACTGAACGCCATCGACAGCAATGATGCTGAACAACTCACTGCGGCTATCTGTGGATTGTGCGGCACTGTCGGGAAGGAACCTTTTGTCGCACCAGTTTTCAATTGTGACTGTGGTCTGAATATCCATGTTGGCGATTATTTTCTTGCGAATTTCAACGTGACGATTCTCGATATTGCCCCAGTCCATATTGGCAACCATGTCATGATTGGTCCGCATACCCTGATTACAACGGCTGGACATCCTCTGTCTCCCAAAAGCAGACGTCAGTCTCTAGGAATCGCGAAACCGGTCACCATTGGCAATGATGTCTGGATTGGCGGAAATGTGACGATTCTTCCTAGCGTCCATATCGGCAACAATGTTGTTATTGCCGCCGGTGCTGTCGTCACCAAGGATGTTCCAGACAACTGCCTGGCTGGCGGCGTTCCTGCACGCATCCTGAAGGATCTGCCTAATGACCTGGATGATTACGACTGTTCCACCCCAGCATGACGACGCCTGCTCTAATTATCTGAAATCAGAATTCATCCATCTGTTTATTGATGGTTTGCCTGCTTGCCTTTATGATTGCATCTATTCTGTCTGCAAACCATCTGACTCTTTTCTGATTCTAAAAAGGCTTTTCCATGCAGTTCTCAAAATGGCTTTCCCTGCTGGCTGTCCCTGTGATTGCTTTTTCGTTGACCAGCTGTGTCAAGGATAAGAATGACACGGGGTTGACC
>CAVJQJ010000238.1:0-2047 GCA_963651715.1 Anaerovoracaceae bacterium | reverse complement strand
AAGCTTTTTGGAACCCCCAGCTTAGCTGGGGGTTTTCTTATGACAAAAAAGGGAACCCGATTGGGTTCCCTTTTTTGTGTCATATCGGGGCTTCTGGTATCAGAATCCGCCTTTGACCATGAACATGAATTCGTTCTTGCCTTTACCCAGTTGATCATCTTCATATGGATGGTCTGCCAGTCTGTGGGCAAAGGTCAGGTCTGCAGACCAATACCGGGAGCCGATAACCCTCAGCCCGATACCGGTACTGTAAATGGCTTCTTCCACATTGCCCTTATCAATGGCTGAATCGTTTTTGACTTTCCCGTAATCGAAGAATGCGAAGAGACGGCTGGACTTGGTGTAAGGGATGTTCAGCCAATGGCTGATGTCATACCCACCTTCAATCTGGACAGAAAAACCTTTCGCGCCGGACAGGAAACTGCTGTCATAGCCACGGACGGAGTTGACACCACCAATCTGGAAGCCTTCATAGGATGGGATGTCACTGTCCTGATTGGAGAAACCGGCAGATACTTTGATGCGGTCAAACAGGCCGTTGCTCCAGGTGTTGTTGAGTTCGCCATCATAGGAGAAGTAGGTAAAACTGTTATCGCCACCCATCGCTGTCAACCCTTTGGTCAGGCCAATCTGGTTATAGAGATAGCCACCATCAAACAGCCAGAGCAGATCACCGGTCAGGGATGCGGTGGACGTATCGCTCTGACTCATTTTCCAGCCGGAGATGTAGGAGTTGGAGCGTTTCTTCGCAACCTGGAATGTTGCATTGGAAATCAGATTGTCAGAAACATAAATCGGGGATTTGACGTAGGCGTAGACGTCATGGAACAGACCATCCAGATCAAGGCTGCTCAACGACCCATTCTTGATTTCGGTTTCTGAGTAATCCCCGCCAATCCCCATTCTCAGGTACTGTGTTCCGGGAACCGGCAGTTCATAGGTCATGAAGTAGGCCTTAGTGCCTTCGGAATGGACGGTACCCAGTGTGACATTGTCACGGTAACCGAAAACACTTCTTGCCACACCGACTGCCCCGGCTCTTGTCTCGCCGGTATTGTCCTGACCATAGTTATCGACCCAGAAGGATGCACTGAACTGGTTGGGTTCTGATACGACTTCCTCCACATGGGTAGTCGCATAGCGTGTGCCCGGTTCAAAGTTCACACGGACATTGACGTCGTGTGCGACATTGAACCACTGCAGGTTCTTGCGGAATTCATCCAGATTGACCAGATCACCTTCCTTGATGCCGGCCTTGTCCTTGATGACGTGTTCCTTGGTGGTGTTGTTCCCGGTGATGGTGACTTTATCAACGGTTGGTTCAAGGAGCTGGACTTTCAGGGTTTCGCCGTCCACCGCAGCAATCGCCTGTGATACGGAATAGCCATGGTCTGTATAGTATTGGTTGATACCTGCCAGCCACTGCTTGATTTCAGCGATGGTCATGATCTTGCCGACGACCTGAGCCTGATAGCCTTCCAACTGCTGCTGATTCAGGACCTTGGAATCGGTGAAGATGACCTTATTGATGTGTACCTGCTTTTTTTCGGTCTGCTCGACTCTCGGATCAATGCCCTGTCTGCTCTTTTTATCGGCCTCACGGTCTTTCTGGATTTCCTGAATGCGCTGCTGCCGCAGTTTATCGCCGACCTGTTCACGGATGGTCCGCATATTGGAACCAGCATCACCTATCCCACTTCGGATATTTGGTGCCGCATCGGCTGTTGCCATCGCCAATGCAGAGGAAAGTAATGTCAGTGCAAAGAGTTTATCGATCTTCATCTGTCGGCCAGTCCTTTTATCGAGTTGAAATCCACATCGTGAAATTATACCATTTCAAATACCAACGCTTTGAAAACTGTCGGTTTTTTACACCAGTCAGTTTAATCTCCAGTCGTTTTTAATCTACAGAGCAACATTTCAATACGGCAAATAAGTTGGATATATGACATTTAATTCCTTGCCTGAATGAACTGAAGGTCTCTGCCATCATCTGTCCTGATCCAGAATTCCTTGCCACCATCCTGATTGATGACTGGAATCCCCA
>CAVJQJ010000237.1:0-7052 GCA_963651715.1 Anaerovoracaceae bacterium | reverse complement strand
CGATGGCGATGCCTTTCCATTCGCACAGTTTTCTCAGGATTTCCCCTATCGCACGACGTTTCTCTCCGTAAAAGACCTGTCGTCTGTATTTCGGGGCAAAGACTATGTGGTACTTACAATTCCACTTCGTATGGGATAAGCTTTTGGTGCCACTCATGTGATTTCCTTCTTTCTGGTTTATTCGATTTGCAGTTGCTAGCCGCATTTCTTTTCTACCAGTTCTGAAGGTGCTTTCTCACCATAGCTGTAAGCTTTTTGGAACCCCCAGCTTAGCTGGGGGTTTTCTTATGACAACAAAAAGGGAACCGAAGTTCCCTTTTTGTCTGCCGGGTTTCCCGGCGGGTGAGCGTGAACGGTTTTAGACCGCCAACAGCCATGGTTTATTGAAATAAAGTGGTAATGAGGTATGTGGAATCTCTTTGACCCTTGAGAGAGTTTTGCTCAATAGACCCGATGCATGATGCATCGCGCTGTCAACGGCACCTTGAACGTCTGACGCAAACTTGGTCACGACGATGGCTGGCAACCCTGGCAGTTCCAATTGGATGAGGCACCGTTTCTTCATGCCTTTCTTGATCCGATTGGTATCTGACAGCCGTACAGTAATAGAGCGGATACCATCCTGAGAATAGGACAGGAGGCCCTTTAATTTCTCCATTACGTAATCCTGCATTGCCTCTCCGGCCTTGATTCCTTTCGTAATAATAGTAGGAGTCATTGTTGTCACCTGATTGATAAAATAGCTGGCACACCAGAGATTGGGCTTTTCCTTTATTTTTCAAGACCTTCCCTGACATTTTCTTCCAGTTAGTAGAAATACTGTCAGAAATCAAGTAGTTTGTCCAACAAACTTGCAAAAAAATGCACAACATTCAGAAAAAACAAGAAACCCTATTGAAATTTATATAAAAAATTCGAAACAACAGGCAAAGCCCATGACATTTTCACAACAGAACCCATTATTTCCGCAAAACACGTAGACCATTGAACAACACAATCAACGTTGTTCCGATATCGGCAAAGACCGCCATCCACATGGTTGCCATGCCAATCAGCGCCATGACGATAAAAAGCACCTTGATGCCCAAGGCAAAGGTAATGTTCTGCACCAGAATACTGAAAGTGTCTTTCGACAGCCTGATCAGCTTGGGAATATTCCCCAGATCATCATTCATGATGACAATATCTGCCGCCTCCATCGCGACATCCGTTCCAGCTTCTCCCATGGCGATGCCCAGATCAGCCGTCGCCAACGCAGGCGCATCATTGATGCCGTCCCCCACCATCGCAACCAGCCCGCCACCTTCATGCCGCAACCCGGACAATGCCATTGCCTTATCCTCAGGCAGCAGATTTGCCCGGAAATCGGAAACACCCACCTCATGCGCAATACTCTCAGCAGTCATCCGATTGTCACCGGTCAGCATCACAGTTCTGACCCCCATTTCACCTAATGATGAAACGGCCGTTCTTGAAGTTGATTTGACCGTATCGGCAACCGCAAAAACCGCAAGCACACCTTCCTGGTCTGCCAGCAATGTCACGGTATACCCTTTGGCAGCATCATCACGTAACTGCGCCTGAGTAGAATCATCCAGCCGCAGATCCTCTGCAATCCAATCCGCCTTACCAAGCCTCAGCAGCACGCCATCAAAAGAGGCACTGACACCCTTACCGGCATAATCAACAAAACCCCGGCAAAGCCATTCGGTATGGGAAACACCCATCGCAATCGCACGGGAAACAGGATGGTCTGAAAGCCCGGCAAGCGAAGCCCCCCAGTCGACAACGGTCTGTTCTGGATAACGTTCAGAGACAACGCGGCAGGATTGCAGTCTTGGCTTGCCTTCGGTAACCGTCCCTGTCTTATCCACTGCCAATATACCGATCTTCCGGGCCTGTTCCAGAAAAATACCGCCTTTGATGAGAATGCCCTTGCGAGCTGCAGCTGTCAGCCCGCTGACAATTGTCGCAGGCGTTGAGATAACCAGAGCACATGGGCAGGAAATCACCAGAACCGCCAGTGAACGGTAACAGGCCTCCAACCAGCTCACCCCCGCCAGCAATGGCATGCCGATGGCCACGCAGACCGCCACCAGAAAAACCAACGGTGTATAGATGGTTGCAAAGCGGTCGACAAAGTTCTGGAATGGCGCCCGGGCTTTCTGAGCATCCTCAACCGTCTTGATGATGTTGGCAACCACCGTATCGTCCGCCAATGATATCACCCTGACCTGCAGAATGCCATTCTCATTGACCGTTCCAGCAAAAACCGGATCGCCTGACTGCTTCAGCACAGGAATGCTTTCCCCCGTCACAGGAGACTGATCCACCATACTGTGCCCATCCTGCACCACCCCATCGAGAGGCACCCGCTGACCGGGACGGATCCTGATGACTGCATCGACAGGAATCGACTTGACAGCCATATCCACCCATCCATTACCGGCCAACATCTCTGCCGTCTCCGGGGTCAGCTCAAACAACCCACGGATGGCATGGTTCGCCCGGACAGCAGACCACCTTTCCAGCCACTCCGAAATGGCATACAGCGACATCACCATCGCCGCCTCTGGCCATTCTCCAATCACAAACGCCCCAGTCACCGCCACCGCTGTCAAGGCATTCACATTCAGCTGAAGACGGAACAGTGATGCAATGCCACGCCGATATGTCGGCAATCCCGCCAGCAAAATGGAAATCACGGCAAGCACCATGCAGCCAACCGTGAAAAACATCCCCTCATCAGGGAACACCAGTTGGATGACCTCGACAAAAAGCGCAATCGCCAATGATGCCCAAAGCCTGATGGTGGACTCTTCTGGCGCAGCAATGCCCGCAGGACTGTCGGCAGCCATCCGCACCACGGTATATCCGCCTTTCTGAATGGCAGAGACACACTGCTGGACAACCGCATCAGCAGCATCCACGGCCAGCGTCCGTTGGACAAGATTGAATGTCAGGGACCGGACACCCTCAATGCCATCAAGAATAGAACGGATATCGTTCTCCTCAACAGGGCAATCCATCTCCTGAATCCGCAGAACCGATGCACCTGAAGGAAAAACAGGCGCCTCATCAACCTCATGTTCATGATGATGTCCATGGTGATGCTCGCAGCCGCACCCCGCCTCGTGATGATGCTCCTTTTCATGTTGATGTTCATCATGGCAAGAATGCGTATCATGATGACCGCACAGGCAATCATGCCCACCATGGGTATCCTCTTGAGAACTTTCATGATAATCATCACCCCCACAACAATGGCCATGGCAACAGCAACCGTGGCGAACACGCTCCCGGCCTGTTCCTGCCTGATGATGGGATTCATGCAAACCCGACATGATATTTCTCCTGATTGCGGTTGATTTTTATTTTCCAGTCACTACAATCCATTAAAAAACCTGTAGTTCCTACGGGGTCAACCGCTGACAGTAATTTTTTAGAAGCATCATCCATGGGAACAGCACGATGAAAATTGGAGAACTGGCAAAGAAAAGTGGCATTCAGATCGAGACCATCCGCTATTACGAAAAGGAAGGCCTGATTCCCATCCCTGACCGCAACAGCAGCAATTACCGGATGTACTCAAGCAGTCATGAAGAACGGCTGATGTTCATCAAACGGTGCCGCTCGTTGGATATGTCTCTTGAAGAAATCAAGGCCCTGCTGGATTTCCGTGATGCCCCGGAAACCAACTGCCCAAAGGTCAATGCCCTCATTGACGAGCATATCGGACATGTCACCCAGCGGATGGAAGAACTGAAACTGCTTGAAACACGGCTCAGGGAGCTGCGCAGCCAATGTGATGAAGTTGCTGGAGGAAACAACTGTGGCATCATCCATGCCCTCTCCAGTGATGCCTTCCCGCTTGAGAGCATCAGTCATACAGGATGCGGGCATATCCCTCACAGCCATGGCGGGAAAAAACATGCCTGATACCAAGACATTCGCCCAGACAGTCATCCATTGGCAGAAACAGCATGGACGTCATGACCTCCCTTGGCAGAACACCCGTGACGCCTACCGTATCTGGCTCTCTGAAATCATGCTTCAGCAGACACAGGTTGCCACCGTCATCCCCTACTACCGGAAATTCCTGGAAAGATTCCCGACAGTCTCCGATCTTGCACAGGCCGAGGCAGATGCAGTCATGCAGCACTGGAGCGGACTCGGCTACTACTCCAGGGCACGGAACCTCCATAAATGCGCCCAACTGATTGATGCGGATTACCAGGGCATCTTTCCGAAAGATCCCGTACTGCTCGAAACACTCCCCGGTGTCGGGCGCTCCACAGCAGCCGCCATTGCAGTTTTCTCAGCAGGTGTGAAGGCCGCCATCATGGATGGCAATGTTGTCCGGGTTTTCTCGCGCATATTCGCCTGCAGTGAGTCCATGACCGATACACAGGGCAAGAAGAAACTCTGGGCAATGGTGGAGGAGCAGTTGCCTGACACCGATATTGAAGCCTATACCCAGGGACTGATGGATCTCGGCGCCACCATCTGCACCCGCTCCCGTCCACAATGCGGGAAATGTCCATTCATGGGAACCTGTCAGGCGAAACTGGAAAACCGGATTGATGAATTCCCCGTCAGGAAAGCCAGGAAAACCATCCCTGTCCGGCATGCACTGTTCCTGGTTATCCAGTCAGACGGGCACATCCTGCTGGAAAAACGTCCGCCCAACGGCATCTGGGGGGGACTCCATGCCCTGCCGGAATGCCCGATAGAAAAACCATTGAAATCCCTGCAGGCAATCAGAAAGGCCATCGCAGACCGCCACCCAGGACAATCGGCAACCGTCAATGTCACCGCACTGGCGCCATTCACCCACACCTTCACCCATTTCAGGCTTGAGATCATCCCTTGCGTCATAACCGGTCAATCATGGGAAATCACTCCCGAAAACCAGCAATGGGTCAGCAGGAATAAGGCACTGACCCTGGGGCTACCCGCCCCTGTCAGGAAAATCATTGAAAATCTGGAAGACTGACGGTCAGTCTGAGGTCAGTTCCCGATGACGGGTCACCACCGTCCAGGACCGGTCACGGAAATAAGCCGCCAACCGTTCCACCATATAGACAGAACGATGCTGACCGCCAGTACAGCCGATGGCCACAGTCAGGTAACTGCGGTTGTCACGCTGATAGGAAGGCAGCCAACGCTCGATGAACTGACGGATGTCCGTCAGCAGATACCCAACCTCTGGGTGGAACTCAAGATACTCCTGAACCGGCTTATCCTTACCGGTCAACGGCCGTAACGAAAGGTCATAATAAGGATTCGGCAGCCACCGGACATCGAAAACCAGATCTGAATCCAATGGAATGCCGAACTTGAAGCCGAAAGACTCAAACTGGAGCACCATCGGTGCCTGTTTGATGGCAATCAACGCATTGATGCGGTTACGCAGGTCATTTGCCCGTGAATTGGAAGTATCAATGACATTGCTGATATCTTGGATATTCGCCAGCATCTCACGTTCAGCACGGATGGCATCCAGCAGCGTGCGGTCTTCATCAGCCATCGCATTCGGATGATTACGGTGAGAAAGCGGATGACTCCGCCGGGTTTCAGAAAAACGGGTAATCAGGGAATGCGTATCCGAGGTCAGGAAGAATACATGGACATCATGTCCCTCATCCTTCAGGCGCTGGATGGTAGCCGGCAGATGGTCCAATGACTCCGCGCTGCGTGAATCCACCGCAACCGCAATCCTGTCTGCATTCTCACGCTGACGGTTCTTGACCAGCTCAGGCAGCAGCACAGGTGGCAGATTGTCAACACAGTAAAAACCTGCATCCTCAAGCGCATTCAATGCAACCGATTTGCCGGAACCGGAAATACCTGTAATCAGAACAATCTGCATAGTCTCCCCCTTTCAGTTCAGTCAACCAGCAACTGACAGACACCATATCACCATAACAGCCCCATGGCATCCCGTTTTTTCCAGACACTTACCCCATCAACCGACATTCATGGCCTTGCGCTGACGTTCCATGAAGTCCTGCATCGTATCGACCCCCCGCAGCTGCATGATTGTATTACGGACCGCCGCTTCCAGAAGCACTGCGATGTTTCGACCGATTGCAATAGGAATCACCACCTTACGGATAGGCAGTCCCAACACATCCTGCGTCTGACGGCCCAATGGGAACCGGTCGATATCATCTTCCCCAAGACTGCTGCGGACCAGCTCCACAATCAGATTCAGCGGCATCTTCCTGCGGACCGCCGCCTCACCGAAAATCGCACGGATATCCAGCAGACCAAGCCCCCGAACCTCCATCAGATTCTGCAGAAGCTCGGGCGCCCGCCCCTCAATCATGTTTGGCGCCGTCCGCGAGAACTCCACCACATCATCCGCAACCAGGCCATGGTTTCGGGAAATCAGTTCAAGCCCCAATTCACTCTTACCCAGTCCAGAATCACCCGTCACCAACACACCGACACCCAGGACATCCATGAAAACACCATGCATCGTGACCGTTGGCGCAAACTGCCTTGCCAGATACACCCGCAGGAAATCGATGACCTCTGCCGCAGGCAACGGGGTCGTAAACAGCGGAATATCATTGTTGTTGCAGATGTTGCGGATATTGGCAGGAACATCCAGCCCCCTCGCAATAATCAGCGCTGGCGGATTTCCGTAGGCGATTTCATGAACCAGCACGGCCTGCTGGACAGGATCAAGACGCTCATAGTAGGCAATCTCACGCTGCCCCATCACATGGATACGCAGTGGATGGATCATATTGAAGTGCCCCACCAGATCGGCGGCGGCATTCGTTGTCGCAACAATCTCGTTGTTGCCCCCATCAAGCCCCGCAAACCAGGTCAGCTGAAGCTGGTCACGGTTACTGGCATAAAGCCGCTGTATGGTAAGAGAGGTTTCGTTAGCCAAGACAATAACCTTAAAAACTGGATTGATTATCTAAAACCATTGAATTTTCAATGATTTTATCAGATTGACTTCATCATACGCTTTTTCACTGGAAACAACGTCTCAAAATGAGAAAGAGCAGGTTCAAACCTGCTCTTTCTTAAGG